>NZ_JAFAVV010000923.1 GCF_019242285.1 Bradyrhizobium sp. | reverse complement strand
GCGGTCGGCTTCATCGGCGCGATCGGTGCGGTCGGCGGCTTCCTGATCCCGCTGGGCTTCGGCAAGTCGATCGCGCTCACCGGCGGTCCGCAGCTCGCGCTGATCATCTATCTCGCCTTCTACGCGCTCTGTCTCGCCACGACCTGGTGGTTCTATCTGCGCAAGGGTCCGGAGAGCGCCGGCGCGCCGAGCCTCGCAGAAGCGAGGATCTGAATCATGGCGCGGCGCCGGGATGAACCATCGAGCCCGCCCGCAGACTAATGGCTTTCCCCCATAACCTAAGGATTGTCCGTAATGAATCCGACACAGATCAAACTGGTTCAGGACAGCTTCATCAAGGTCGCGCCGATCACCGAACAGGCCGCGGTGATCTTCTACGATCGCCTGTTCGAGGTCGCGCCGCAGGTGCGGGCGATGTTTCCGCCCGACATGACGGAGCAGCGGCGGAAATTGATGGCAACGCTCGCCATCGTCGTGACCGGGCTTTCCGACCTGCCGTCGATCCTTCCCGCCGCGAGCGCGCTCGCCACCCGCCACGTCGCCTATGGCGCCAAGGCCGAGCATTATCCGGTGGTGGGCCAGGCGCTGCTGTGGACGCTGGAGAAGGGACTGGGTGCGGACTGGACCCCCGAGGTCGCCGAAGCCTGGACCGCCGCTTACATCCTGCTGTCCACCTTCATGATCAACCAGGCCTATGGCCGGCCGCAGGCCGCAGAGTAGGGGCAGGCGCGTGCCATGAGTGAGCCGCTGGTTATCGTCGGCAATGGCATGGCCGCCGCGCGTCTTGTCGACGAACTCGCCAAGTCCGCGCTCGGCCGCCATGCCATCGCCGTCATCGGCGAGGAGCCGCGGCTCGCCTACAACCGCGTGCTGCTGTCGTCGGTCTTGGCGGGCGAGACCGCCTCGCACGAGATCGAGCTCAAGCCCGCGCAGTGGTGGCGCGACCGCGGCGTCACCCTGAAATACGGCGCCCTGGCCACCGAGATCGACGTCGGCCGGCGCGAGCTCAAGATCGAGGGCGAGGAGAGTGTCGAATTCTCGCGCCTGGTGCTCGCGACCGGCTCGACGCCGCTCCGGCTCAACGTGCCCGGCGCCGAGCTCGCGGGCGTCCACACCTTCCGCGACAGCCGCGACGTCGACCTGTTGCTGACGCTGGCGGCGCAGCGGAAGCGGGTCGTCGTGGTCGGCGGTGGCCTGCTCGGGCTCGAGGCCGCCTATGGGCTCGCCAAGGCGGGGGCCACCGTCACGCTGGTGCATCTGATGGACCGGCTGATGGAGCGCCAGCTCGATCCGGCGGCAGCACTGCTCTTGAAGACGCTGGTCGAGCGCAAGAGCATCGCTGTTCTCCTCAATGCCAATACTGCGCGCATCCACGGCACGACGCATGTCGAGAGCGTCGAACTCGCTGATGGACGGCAGATCGAGGCCGAGGCGGTGATCTTCGCTGCCGGCATCCGGCCCAATGTCATGCTGGCGAAGGAGGCCGGTCTCTCCGTCAGTCGCGGCATCGTCGTCGACGATCACCTGCAGACCAGCGCGGACGGCATTTTCGCGCTCGGCGAATGCGCCGAGCATCGCGGCATCTGCTACGGCCTGGTCGAGCCGGCCTACCAGCAGGCGCGGGTGCTGGCGCGGCACCTGGCAGGCAAATCGGCCGCCTATGCCGGCAGCGTGGTCGCGACCAATCTCAAAGTGTCCGGCGTTGCGGTGTTCTCCGCCGGCGACTTCATGGGAGCCGACGGCAGCGAGAGCATGCTGCTGAGCGACCATAGGCGCGGCACCTACAAGAAGCTGGTGGTCGCCGACGGAAGGCTGACCGGCGCGGTCCTGATCGGCGATACCGCGGACGCGCTCTGGTATCTCGAATTGATCCGCGGCCGTGAGCCGATCGCGCGGATCCGGAAGGAGATGATGTTCGGTCGCGCGCTCGTGCTCGGCGCAAGGGCCGCATGAGGCGTCGCGGCCATTCAGCATGACGGTCCTGCCATGAACTCCATCGATTCCAATCTCCGCGCCACGCGCACCACCTGTCCCTATTGCGGCGTCGGCTGCGGCGTGCTCGCGACGCCCGACGGCAGGGGCGGTGCGAAGATCGCCGGGGATGGCGAGCATCCCGCCAATTTCGGCCGGCTCTGCTCCAAGGGCTCCGCGCTCGGCGAGACGCTCGCGCTCGAAAGCCGCCTGCTTCATCCGATGATCCGCTGCAAGGGCACGCTCGAGCGCGTGGCCTGGAGCGATGCGCTGGACCACGTCGCGCACCGGCTGCAGCACATCATCGCGCGCGACGGCCCGGATGCGGTCGCCTTCTATCTCTCCGGCCAGATGCTCACCGAGGACTATTACGTCGCCAACAAGCTGATGAAGGGCTTCGTCGGCTCGGCCAATGTCGACACCAATTCGCGGCTCTGCATGGCCTCCACCGTCGCCGGCCACCGCCGCGCCTTCGGCGCGGACACCGTGCCCGGCTGCTATGAGGACCTCGACGAGGCCGACCTGCTGGTGCTGGTCGGCTCCAATGCGGCCTGGTGTCATCCGGTGCTGTTCCAGCGCATGGTGGCCAACCGGCAGCAGCGCGGCGCGCGCATGGTCGTGATCGACCCGCGCCGCACCGACACCGCCGAGGATGCCGAACTGTTTCTCGGCTTGCGGCCCGGTACCGACACCGCGCTGTTCTCGGGCCTGTTGGCGCATCTCGCCGACACCGGCGCGCTCGATCACGACTACATCCGCCTTCACACCGCGGGTTTCGACGAGGCGCTGGCGCGGGCGCGGCAGATCGCCGGCAGCGCGGCCGCGACTGCGCTTGCGACAGGGCTGTCCGAGGCCGACGTTGCGACCTTCTTCAAGCTGTTCCGCGAGACCGCGCGCGTGGTCACGCTCTATTCGCAGGGCGTCAACCAGTCGGCGCAGGGCACCGACAAGGTCAACGCGATCCTCAATTGCCATCTCGCCACCGGCCGCATCGGCAAGGTCGGCGCCTCGCCGTTCTCGCTGACCGGCCAGCCCAATGCAATGGGCGGCCGTGAGGTCGGCGGCCTCGCCAACCAGCTCGCCGCGCATATGGCCTTCACGCCGCCCGACATCGACCGGGTGCGGCGGTTCTGGAAGGCGCCGCACATCGCCACCCATGAGGGGCTGAAGGCGGTGCAGATGTTCGAGGCGATCGCGCGCGGCGAGATCAAGGCGCTGTGGGTGATCGGTACCAATCCGGTGGTGTCGCTGCCGAATGCCGACGTCGTGCGCGAGGCGCTGAACAAGCTCGAGCTGTTCGTGGTGTCCGAGAACGTCCGCTCCAACGACACCGTGAATGCCGGCGTGCACGTGCTGCTGCCGGCGCAGGCCTGGGGCGAGAAAAGCGGTACCGTGACCAATTCCGAGCGACGCATCTCGCGTCAGCGCGCGTTCCTGCCGACACCGGGCGAGGCCAGGCCGGACTGGTGGATCGTCAGCGAGGTGGCCAGGCGCCTCGGCTTCGGGCCTGCGTTCGATTTCAACTCGGAGGCCGACGTGTTCCGCGAGCATGCGGCGCTCTCGGCCTTCGAGAACGACGGTGCGCGCGACTTCGACATCGGCGGCCTCGCGCAGCTCTCCGACGACGCCTACGACGCGATGATGCCGGTGCTGTGGCCGATGCGCGCCGACGACAGCCGGCAGCAGGAGCGCTTCTTCGCCGACGGCAGGTTCTACGGCAACGATCGCAAGGCCCGCTTCATCGCGCCGGAGATGCCGGCATTGCGCGGGGAAACCCATCCGGGACGGCCGCTGCGGCTCAACACCGGCCGCATCCGCGACCAGTGGCACACCATGACCCGCACCGGCCTGAGCCAGCGACTCGGTGCGCATCTGCCCGCGCCGTTCGTCGAGATCCATCCCGATGACGCCCTGCGCCATGGCATCACCGACGACAGCTTTGCGCGGGTGACGACCGATTACGGCCAGTGCATCCTGAAGGCCGTGGTCAGTCCGCGGGCGCAGCGCGGCACGCTGTTTGCGCCGATCCATTGGAGCGAAGCCAACAGCTCCGCCGCGCGGGTCGGCGCGCTGGTCGCCCCTTTCACCGATCCGTTTTCCGGCCAGCCTGAGAGCAAGGCGACGCCGGCCTCGATCGCGCCGCATGAATACGTGTTCCGCGGCTTCGTGCTGTCGCGCAGCGAGCTCGCGCTGCCGCCGGGCCTGTGGTGGGCGCGCGCCGCGGTCGCCGGCGGCCAAGGCTATCTGTTCGCCGATAACGGCGACCTTGCGCGCTGGCCGGCCTGGCTCAAGCAGATCGCCGGCGACGATCTCGCCGAATACCGCGACTTCGGCGGCGGCGTCTTTCGCGCGGCGTCGTTTGCCGGCGAGCGCATCGAGACCTGCCTCTTTGTCGGCCCCGCGCATGATGGTGGCGACTGGGAGGTTGTGAAAGGTCTGTTCGCGGCTGATCATCTCTCCGACGACCAGCGCCGTCTCCTGCTGTCGGGCCATTCGGTCGAGGGCGTCGCGAACGCGGGTCCCGTGGTCTGCGCCTGTTTCGGCGTCGGCCGCGGCAGCATTTGTGATGCGATCGCCGCCGGCGCGAAGACCGCGGCCGAGATCGGCGCAAAGCTCAAGGCCGGCACCAATTGCGGCTCCTGCATTCCCGAATTGAAGCGCCTGATTGCACAGGCACCCGCGGCTGCGCCACGGCCGGCCGCAGCTGTGGGTTAACCGTAACCGTTCGCCACGCCTCAGCACGAGGAACCATTCGGTTCGCCACGCGTAGGCTTTGAGGCGCCTGGGCGTGCTGCGGTGCAGCCGTCCGTGCGGCGCGAGAAGCGGGAGCGTGTCATGCCGCTCTATCATTTCGATCTCGTCAACCCCAGAACGGCCGTCGACGAAGGCGACACGGAACTGCCCGACGACATCGAGGCCATGGACGAAGCCGACGGGATTGCGCGGCGCGTCCTGCGTGAGCGTCCGGAAGTGAAGAACGGGCACTATGCCATCGCGGTCAGCAATGAGGACGGCGAGGAGATCTGCTGCGTTCCGCTCGACATCATCCACGAGAGGATTCCATGAGGCATTCCGACCAGGGCATTGCGCGCGACCAGAAGGGCGAGGAGCAGCCGACCGACAAGGATCGCGCGCAACGGGTGCACAAGGCCGATCCGAAGACATCGGTTTCCCGCGAGGCGACCCGCGACCCGAAGCTCAACGACGCCGAGCGGACGCCGGGCTCCGGCATGGCGAGCGACGATGACGGCACTCCGCCGACGGGGTGAGGAACGATTGCCGGCGCAGCCTGTTTCTCCTTTCCATCTTCAATGGAGGCTGACATGGCGATGAGCAGACATGAGCTGGACGAGCGCGAGTTCGGCAACCTGATCGGCAGCGACAAGGTCGAGGGCACGGCGGTGTACGGACCCGACGACGCCAAGATCGGCTCGATCGAGCGCGTGATGATCGACAAGGCCAGCGGCCGGGTGTCCTATGCCGTGCTCGGCTTCGGCGGGTTTCTGGGGCTCGGCAACGACCACTATCCGCTGCCCTGGCAGTCGCTGAAATACGACACCGCGCTCGGCGGATACCGCACCGGCATCACCGAAAGCCAGCTCCGCGGCGCCCCGCGATACCGCGAGGAAGGCGAATGGAACTGGAGCGATATCGCGGCGACCCGTGCGCTCAACGATTATTACGGCGTGCCGGTGGTCTAGCCGGTGGCGGTATTGCACGGAAAGTGCAGGGCGGGATGCAACGATCCTGCCTGTTTCGCGTTGTAGACAGCCAGTCGGCTTCCCTTGCCCCGGGACCCGCACTGGTCTTCCGGTGACGGCCTCGGCGCTTCGATGCTGCCGAGGCCGTCTTCGTTTCGGGCGGTGTAGCGGGAGCAGGGGTGGTGGCAACGGGTACGATGGGCTAAGAAGCGCGCGCGACGATGCTACGCATCGTACGGGGCGCCGTCCCCACCATTCTTTCAACGGCGCGGTTGCAAATGATGGGCGCGCTCCCGCCTTTGCGTGGTGCGCGTCGATGCAAGTGGCCCGCTTAGCCCACTCTGCAATCCGGCGCCTCATCAACTCGATTAACCTGTGCTGGATGCCCCGCTTTCGCGGAGCATGACAGCGGAGGGTGTGCGACAGGAGAGGACATACGCTCGCGTTCTCGCGACGGGATTCGTCCGAGGCTTGCTACATGCATCGCCCTCGAAATCGGGGAGGGCGCAGGGAATGCCGGATG
>NZ_JAFAVV010000759.1 GCF_019242285.1 Bradyrhizobium sp. | reverse complement strand
TTTGACGAATAGCTGGTCAACTCCATGTCACGGCGGCGGAAAGCGTCGCGGCGTAACGTGGAAAGTGAAGCGTATGAATTCCGCACGCGGAGCGGCCCTGCCGCTCGAGGCCCTCGCAACGGTGCGGGCGAGCGGCGGCGTCAACATCGCGCGTTTCGCTGTCCATGGTTCGACGATGCGGAAGTGACGATGAGGACACATCCATGACGTGCAGGGCAAGCAAACGAACGTGGCGTACCTTCGTGGTCCGCGCGCTGTCGTTTACGGCCGCCGCGGCCCTGACGCTCAATCCGGCGCTCGCACCGGTCTTGGCCGCCGAATATCGCGCGCCAGCCCCGGTCGCAGCCGACGGCCAGATCAATGCCCGTTTCCTGCCGCTCGGCATCGGCAAATCCATCGTCATCGACCTGCCGCGCGAGATCAAGGACGTGCTGGTCGGCGACCCGAAGATCGCCAACGCCGTGATCCGCTCGTCGCAGCGCGCCTACATCATCGGCGCCGCGGTCGGCCAGACCAACATCGTGTTCTTCGACGCCAGCGGCCAGCAGATCGCGGCCTATGACATCGCCGTCACGCGCGATCTCAACGGCGTGCGCGCGGCCCTGAAGCAGACGCTGCCGGACGCCGACATCAGGATCGAGGGCGTCGGCGACGGCGTGATCCTGAGCGGCTCGGCGGCAACCCCGATCGAGGCGCAGCAGGCCGGCGACATCGCGGCAAGACTGACCGGCGGCGCCGACAAGGTCGTCAACTCGATCGTGGTCCGCGGCCGCGACCAGGTGATGCTGAAGGTGACGGTCGCCGAGGTCGCGCGCTCGATCATCAAGCAGATGGGCATCGATCTCACGACCAGCCTGAACTACGGCACGGCCGTGGTCAACTTCTCGAACGCCAACCCGTTCACCGCGCTCGGCCGCCCGCTGGTCGCCAACAACACCACCATCGGGCAGTTCGGCACCACGTCGACGGTGCAGGCGACGCTGCGCGCGATGGAGAGCGCCGGCGTGGTGCGCACGCTTGCCGAGCCGAACCTCACCACCATCTCCGGAGAATCGGCGACCTTCGTCGCCGGTGGCGAGTTCCCGATCCCCGGCGGCTATTCCTGCGATCCCACCACCCATGTCTGTACCACGCAGATCAGCTACAAGAAGTTCGGCGTCTCGCTCAACTTCACGCCCGTCGTGATGACCGAAGGCAAGATCAGCCTGCGCGTGATGACGGAAGTGTCGGAGCTGTCGAATGACAACGCGCTCACGATCTCGCAATCGGTCACCTCGACGACCGTCAACTCGGTCACCATTCCCTCGATCAAGACCCGCCGCGCGGAAACCACGCTGGAAATTCCCTCCGGCGGCTCGATGGCGATGGCCGGCCTGATCCAGGACCAGACCAAGCAGGCGATCAACGGCTTCCCGGGACTGATGCAGTTGCCCGTGCTCGGCTCGCTGTTCCGCAGCCGCGACTACATCAACAACCAGACCGAGCTGATGGTGCTGGTGACGCCCTATATGGTCCGGGCGGTCGCGCAGAAGGACCTGGCGCGCCCCGACGACGGCTTTGCCGCCTCGTCCGATCCGCAGGCTGACCTGCTCGGCAACATCAATCGCATCTATGGCGTGCCCGGTCGCGCCGAGCAGCCGGCCCGCGCCTATCGCGGCACCTACGGCTTTATCACCGACTGACGCGGGGCGAGGATTTGAAACCGATGACAACCAGCACCGCCCGCAACCGCAAGCGCACGCTCAGCATGGCGGCCCTCGCCGGCGCAGCCCTCGCGCTCGGTGCCTGCAACCACACGAGCGAAGTCGCGACCACGGCGGGGATCCCCGACGACTATCGCCAGCGTCACCCGATCGCGATCCAGGAAGCCAACCAATCCATGGTCGTGTTCGTCGGCCAAGGCCGCGGCGGCCTGTCGGCGAGCCAGCGCGCCGACGTGATGTGGGTGGCGCGGAGCTGGAATCGCGAAGCAACCGGCGCCATCAACGCCTATGTGCCCATCAATACGCCCAACGCACGCGCCGCCGCCTATTCCTTCCAGGAGATCCAGGCGCTGCTTTCGGCCGCGGGCGTGCCGCCGAAGGGGCTCATGGTGCATCATTATCATCCCGAGGACCCGCAGGAGATGGCGGCGATTCGCCTGACCTATCCGAAGCTGTCCGCCGTCGCCGGCCCCTGCGGGCTCTGGCCGGACGACATCGGGCCTTCGATCAAGAACAAGGGCTATCACGAGAACAAGCCCTACTACAATTTCGGCTGCGCCTATCAGCGCAACCTCGCCGCCATGGTCGACAATCCGTCCGATCTGGTGCAGCCGCGTCCGGAAACGGCGCCCTACACCATCCGGCGCACGGCAGCCTTCGAGAAATATCGCAAGGGCAGCACCACCACCACCGTCTATCCCGAGGCCGACAAGGCCAAGCTCAGCGAACTCGGCAAATGATCAGCTACGCCCGCCAGAACAGCGAAGACGAGCCGGCTGTCGCGCCGCCGCCGGCAGAGGACCACATCGCGCCGGCACCGCGCGTGTCGGTGCAGGCCTTCTGCGAGACCGTGGAAACTGCGGCTGCGGTCCAGTCGGCGGGCGAAGACCGCCGGCTTGGCAAGGCGCATCTGAAAATCCAGATGGGCGGCCTGCCCGCGGCGGCCGAGGCCTACCGCTCGGCTCCCACCCCGAACGTCATCGTGATCGAGACCGACGGACGCGGCGATATTCTCGGCGGCCTGGACCAGCTCGCCACCGTCTGCGATTCCGGCACCCGCGTCGTGGTGATCGGCCGCATCAACGACGTCGGCCTCTATCGCGAGCTGGTGCGACGCGGCGTCAGCGACTACGTCATCGCTCCGGTCAACACGCTGGACGTGGTTCGCTCGATCTGCAACCTGTTCTCGGCGCCGGAGGCGAAATCCGTCGGCCGCATCATCGCGGTCGTCGGCGCCAAGGGCGGGGTCGGCGCCTCCACCATCGCCCACAACGTCGCCTGGGCGATCGCGCGCGATCTGGCGATGGATTCGGTCGTCGCCGATCTCGACCTCGCATTCGGCACCGCCGGCCTCGACTACAATCAGGATCCGCCGCAAGGCATCGCCGACGCCGTGTTCTCACCCGACCGCGTCGATACCGCCTTCATCGACCGCCTGCTGTCGAAATGCACCGACCATCTGAGCCTGCTCGCGGCGCCCGCGACGCTGGATCGGGTGTACGATTTCGGCGTCGAAGCCTTCGACGCGATCTTCGACACGCTGCGCACCACGATGCCCTGCATCGTGCTGGATGTCCCCCATCAATGGTCGGGTTGGACCAAGCGCGCGCTGGTCGGCGCCGACGACATCCTGATCGTGGCGGCGCCCGATCTCGCCAACCTGCGCAACACCAAGAACATCTTCGACCTCCTGAAGGCCTCGCGGCCCAACGACCGGCCGCCGCTCTATTGCCTGAACCAGGTCGGCGTGCCGAAGCGGCCCGAGATCAACGGCAGCGAGTTTGCGAAGGCGATCGAGAGCCATCCGATCGCAACCATTCCCTTCGAGCCGCAGATTTTCGGCTCGGCCGCCAACAACGGCCAGATGGTCGCGGAAATCGCCGCCAATCATCGCACCATCGAGATGTTCCTGCAGATCGCGCAGCGCCTGACCGGGCGCAGCGAGACCAAGAAACCGCGGGGCTCGATCCTGTCGCCCCTGATCGACAAGCTGCGCGGCAAGTAGCCTAGGCCTGGAGTACGTTCGTGTTTGGCAAGCGTGCCGGAGAAGATACCAGGGCTCCCAAGCCCACCCCGAGCGCGCCGGAGCCGGTCGCCGCCGCGGCGCCCGCGGCTGCGCGTCCGGCGCCCCCGCCGCCGGTCGCAGCCCCGCCGCTCGCGCCGAGCCGGCCGCCCCCGCCGCCCGCCGTCGAAACCCGGCATTCCGACAACTACTACCAGGTCAAGGCCACGATCTTCGGCGCTCTGATCGAGGCGATCGACCTCGCCCAGCTCGCCAAGCTCGACGGCGAATCGGCGCGCGAGGAAATCCGCGACATCGTCAACGAGATCATCGCGATCAAGAACATCGTGATGTCGATCGCCGAGCAGGA
>NZ_JAFAVV010000594.1 GCF_019242285.1 Bradyrhizobium sp. | reverse complement strand
CCACCTTCGGCGACCGCCTCTATGTCGAATTGCAGCGCCATGGCATCGACCGCGAGCGGCGGGTCGAGAACGGCCTGATCGATCTCGCCTATTCGAAAGGCCTGCCGCTGGTTGCGACCAACGAGCCCTATTTTGCCTCCAACGACGACTACGAGGCGCATGACGCGCTGCTCTGCATCGCCGGCGGCCATCTGGTCGCCGACACCGAGCGCGCCCAGCTCACCACCGACCACCGCTTCAAGACGCGGGCCGAAATGGCGGTGCTGTTTGCCGACATTCCGGAGGCGCTCGCTTCCACTGTCGAGATCGCCGAGCGCTGCTCGTTCCGCCCCAAGACGCGCAAGCCGATCCTGCCGCGCTTCACCGTCGGCGCCGGCTCGGGCTCGGACGCCGCGGCGGAGGAAGCGGCCGAGCTGAAGCGGCAGGCGGAGGAGGGGCTCAAGCGGCGGCTCGAGGTGCATGGTCTGGCGCAGGGCCTCACCGAGGAGGACTACGCCAACAGGCTCGCCTTCGAGATCGACGTCATCAACCGCATGAACTATGCGGGCTATTTCCTGATCGTCTCCGACTTCATCAAATGGGCCAAGGCGCACGATATTCCGGTCGGGCCGGGCCGCGGCTCGGGCGCCGGCTCGCTGGTCGCCTATGCGCTCACCATCACCGACCTCGATCCGCTGCGTTTCGGGCTGCTGTTCGAGCGCTTCCTCAATCCCGAGCGCGTGTCGATGCCGGATTTCGACATCGACTTCTGCCAGGACCGCCGCGGCGAGGTGATCTCCTACGTGCAGCAGCGCTATGGCCGCGACCAGGTGGCGCAGATCATCACCTTCGGCACCCTGCAGGCGCGCGGCGTGCTGCGCGACGTCGGTCGCGTGCTGCAGATGCCCTACGGCCAGGTCGACAAGCTGACCAAACTGGTGCCGCAGAATCCGGCGGCGCCGGTGACGCTCGCGGCCGCGATCGCCGGCGAGCCGAAACTGCAGGCGTTCCGCGACGAGGACCCGGTGGTGGCGCGCGCCTTCGACATCGCGCAGCGCCTCGAAGGCCTCACCCGCCACGCCTCGACCCACGCCGCCGGCATCGTGATCGGCGATCGCCCCTTGAGCGAGCTCGTGCCGCTCTACCGCGATCCGAAATCCGACATGCCGGTGACCCAGTTCAACATGAAATGGGTCGAGCCGGCCGGACTGGTGAAGTTCGACTTCCTCGGCCTCAAGACACTCACCGTGCTCGACGTCGCGGTGAAGCTTCTGAAGCAGCGCGGCATCGATATCGACCTGTCGACCTTGCCGCTCGATGATGCGCCCTCCTACCAGATGCTGGCGCGGGGCGACGTGGTCGGCGTGTTCCAGGTGGAAAGTCAGGGCATGCGGCGGGCGCTGATCGACATGCGCCCCGACCGCTTCGAGGACATCATCGCGCTGGTCGCGCTGTACCGGCCGGGCCCGATGGCGAACATCCCGACCTATTGCGCGCGCAAGCATGGCGACGAGGAGCCGGAATATCTGCACCCGATCCTGGAGCCGATCCTGAAGGAGACGTTCGGCGTCATCATCTACCAGGAGCAGGTGATGCAGATCGCCCAGCAGATGGCAGGGTACACGCTCGGGCAGGCCGACCTGCTCCGCCGCGCGATGGGCAAGAAGATCCGCGCCGAGATGGAGAAGCAGCGCGAGATCTTCGTCGCCGGCGCGGTGAAGAACGGCGTGCCGAAAGGGCAGGCGGACACCATCTTCGAACTGCTGGCGAAATTCGCCGATTACGGCTTCAACAAGAGTCACGCCGCCGCCTATGCGCTGGTGTCCTACCAGACCGCCTACATGAAGGCGCATTACCCGGTCGAGTTCCTGGCCGCGTCGATGACGCTCGACATGAACAACACCGACAAATTGTCGGAGTTTCGCGCCGAGGCGCAGCGGCTCGGCATCAAGGTCGAGGCGCCCTCGATCAACCGCTCCGGCGCGAGTTTCGAGGTCTCCGACAACACGATCTTCTATGCGCTCGCCGCGCTGAAGGGGGTCGGGCCGCAGGCGATCGAATTGATCGTCGAGGCGCGCCGGAAAGGATTGTTCACCTCGCTCGCCGATTTCGCCGCACGCGTGAACCCGCGCGCGATCAACAAGCGCATCATCGAGAGTCTCGCCGCCGCCGGCGCCTTCGATGGGCTCGACAAGAACCGCGCGCGGGTGTTCGCCGGCGCGGATGCGATCCTCGCCGCCTGCCAGCGCAGCCACGAGGCCGCAACCATCGGCCAGAACGACATGTTCGGCAACGCCGCCGACGCGCCGACCATCATGCTGCCGAACATCGAGCCGTGGCTGGCCTCGGAGCGGCTGCGGCGCGAATATGATGCGATCGGCTTCTTCCTGTCCGGCCACCCGCTCGACGATTACGCCACCGCGCTCAAGCGGCTGCGGGTGCAGAGCTGGGCGGAGTTTTCGCGTGCGGTGAAGACCGGCGCCACCGCGGGAAAGGTCGCCGCCACCGTGGTGTCGCGCATGGAGCGGCGCACCAAGACCGGCAACAAGATGGGCATCATGGGTCTGTCCGATCCGACCGGGCATTTCGAGGCGGTGCTGTTCTCCGAAGGGCTCGCGCAATACCGCGACGTGCTGGAGCCGGGCGCGGCCGTGCTGTTGCAGCTCGGCGCGGAATTGCAGGGTGAGGACGTGCGCGCCCGCGTGCTGCATGCCGAGCCGCTCGACGATGCCGCGGCCAAGACCCAGAAGGGCCTGCGCATCTTCCTGCGCGACACAAGGCCGCTGGACTCGATCGTCAAACGCCTGCACGGGCCGGAGGCCGCGGCTTCGAAC
>NZ_JAFAVV010000568.1 GCF_019242285.1 Bradyrhizobium sp. | reverse complement strand
GTGGGCGCCGGCCTGTCCGGCATCGGCGCCGGCTATCATTTGCAGCAGGAGGCGCCGAAAAAGACCTACGCGATCCTCGAAGGACGCGACTGCATCGGCGGCACCTGGGACCTGTTTCGCTATCCCGGCATCCGCTCCGACAGCGACATGTTCACGCTCGGCTATTCGTTCAAGCCGTGGACCGACCCGAAGGCGATCGCCGACGGCCCGCAGATCCTGAAATATGTCCGCCGGACCGCGGCCGAGAACGGCATCGACGGCAAGATCAGGTTCCGCCATCGCGTGACGCGCGCGTCGTGGTCGAGCAGCGATGCGCGCTGGACGGTGGAGGCCGAGCATGCGCGCGACGACGGTGCGACCGAAACCGTGCGCTTCACCTGCAATTTCCTGTTCATGTGCTCGGGCTATTATCGCTACGAGGCGGGCTATACGCCGGAATTTGCCGGCACCGCCGATTTCAGGGGCCGCATCGTCCATCCGCAGCAATGGCCCGAGGATATCGACTACGCCGGCAAGCGCGTGGTCGTGATCGGCTCGGGCGCGACCGCGGTGACGCTGGTGCCGGAGCTGGCGAAGACCGCAGGCCACGTCACCATGCTGCAGCGCTCGCCGACCTATGTGGTGTCGCGGCCGGCGCAGGATGCGCTCGCCAACAAGCTGCGGCGCAATCTCACCCCGGGTCTCGCCTATCACCTGATCCGCTGGCGCAACGTGCTGTTCGGGATGTATTTCTTTCAGCTCTCCAGGCGCAAGCCGGCGCAGGTGAAGAACCTGATCCTGCGCGGCGTCAAGGCCGCGCTCGGGCCGGACTACGACATCGCCACCCATTTCACGCCGCGCTACAATCCCTGGGACCAGCGGCTCTGCCTCGTGCCCGACGGCGACCTGTTCAAGGCGATCCGCGAGAAGCACGTCACCGTGGTGACGAAGGAGATCGACACCTTCGCGGAAGGCGGCATCCGCCTGACGGACGGCAGCCTGCTCGAGGCCGACATCGTCGTCACCGCGACCGGGCTCGTGCTGCAGGTTCTCGGCGGCGTGCAGGTCATGGTCGACGGTCGCGTGATCGATTTCTCCAGGGTGCTCAACTACAAGGGCATGATGTATTCGGACGTGCCCAATCTCGCGGCCGCGTTCGGCTACACCAACGCGTCCTGGACGCTGAAATGCGACCTCACCTGCGAATATGTCTGCCGCCTGCTCAACTACATGGACCGGCACAACTACCGGCGCTGCATGCCGCACAATGACGACCCCACCATCGAAGCGCTGCCGTCGCTCGATTTCACCTCGGGCTATGTCCGGCGCTCGGTGGCGAAGCTGCCGAAGCAGGGCTCGAGGCGGCCGTGGCGGCTCTACCAGAATTACGCGCTCGACATCGTCTCGCTCCGCTTCGGCAAGGTCGACGACGGCGTGATGAAGTATTCGTGACGTATCGCAGCAGCCTGCCCGAGCAGCAATCGCGTGGCGGCCGTGAGTCGGTTGCCGTAGCAAGGCGCTTCCGTGCGACGGCCAACGGAGTTCCTTGATGTTCGATTTTCTTCGAGGCCCGAAGCTTCCCGAGCGCAGAAGCACGATCACCTTCGACGAGCGGTATTGCCACAGCGCGGGGGCGCAGTCGGCGGCGAGGACCTACCAAATCGGCAAGGGGACGACCGAGATCGTCTTCGCGTTCGACGATTTCGACAAGTTCACCGGCATCTACTTTCTCCACAATCCATATCTGCCCGATGGGGTCAAGGACCTGGTGCGGGACAAGAAGGGCAGCTTCTGCGCGCAGCTCGTGCAGGGCGCGCCCTATGTCTGCACCGACGGTGTCGGATCGGACGGGCGCATCAGCTTCCGGCCGGACTCGCTGACCCCGCTCGGCCACCGCAAACGCCTGCGCAGCTTCACCGATGGCGTCATTGCCTTCGGCATCCTGGAGCCGGCGATCGGCCAGTTCCATGTGTTGTGGGCGACCATGTACAGGTCCGTCTAGATGCTATTTCTGTCGCATTTCCTTTCGGAAAGCCGGTGTCCACCTTTCCGGGAAATGCTTTAGTTCGGAGGATGCCGTGAACGATCCTTTCGACCTCCACCGCTTCATCATCGCCCAGGCGTCAGTCTATCCTCAGGTGGTGGGCGAACTCACGGAGGGCAGGAAGCAGAGCCATTGGATGTGGTTCATCTTCCCGCAGATCGCCGGTCTCGGCTTCAGCCCGATGGCACAGCGCTATGCCATCGGCTCGAAGGCGGAGGCGATGGCCTATCTCGCGCACGCGGTGCTCGGGCCGCGCCTCGTCGAATGCACGCGGCTCGTGCTCGCCGTGAGGGACAGGGACATCCACGCCATTCTCGGCTCGCCCGACGACATGAAATTCCGCTCCTCGATGACGCTGTTCGGCGCCGTCTCCGAGCATCCGATCTTTGCCCAGGCGCTGACCGCCTATTGCGGCGGCGAAAAGGATCAGGCCACGCTCGACATGCTGGCCAGGCTGGATTCGGCCGCGCGCCCCTGACCTTCGTCTTGCCGGGATGGCTCGGACAACGGCGCGGCCTGCAGCTCCTCGGTGAGGCGCCGCTCGACGTAGCGGCGCTCGTGCTCGGTAAGCTGGGTGGCGAGCAGCCTGCGATAGCGTCGGACATTGCTCTCGCGGCTCCACGGCGAGTTCATCCCGGCATGCGGGGCGTGCGGCAGCAGGCGCTTCCTCGTTCGCGGCTCGAGTGGCCGCGAGGCGGCGGCTCGTGTGACGGTATAGGCCGGCAACCGCATCACGGCGCCGCCCGGCGGGCCGGGATCGTCATCGAGCTGTCGCAGCGCGGCGAGGATGTCGTCCAGCCGCAACGGCCGCGCAATGCCGGGGATCTTGCGATAGGCGGGACACGATTCGACGGCGTAGATGTCCGAGGCCCAGCAGGACAAGATGGCCCGCTTCTCGGCGTTCGTAAGCCTGGGGTCCAGGACCACGCCGTCGGGTGAGTGATAATGCGATACGGGATGGAACAACGCGTCCACGGAATGGATCGTGCAATCAGCCTGGCTCATGGGATGTCTCCTTGCTGCTCCTTTCGTCCAGAGACGGTGGGGCGGCGGCACGGCCGCCGCCCGGGGTCATCGGTTTCAGGCGACGCGCGTCGGTCTAGGCGGCCTTCTGGGTGATCTGGGCGGACGGCGCGGCGCCGCCGATCGCGATCCGGCGCGGCTTCATGGCCTCCGGAATCTCGCGGACCAGCTCGATCCTGAGCAGGCCGTTGTCGAAGGTCGCGGCCTTGACCTGGACATGGTCGGCCAGGCTGAACTGCCGCTTGAACGGGCGGGCGGAAATGCCCTGATAGAGATATTCGCGCTGTTCCTTGTCCGCCTTGCGCCCTTCCACCATCAGCACGTTCTGCTCGGCCGTGACCGCGATCTCATCCGGGCGGAATCCGGCGAGCGCCAGCGAGATCTGGTAGCGGTCCTCGTCGAGCCGCTCGATGTTGTAGGGCGGATAATTGTCCTCGGCCGTGCGCTGGGTCTCGTCGAGGAGGTCGAACAGGCGGTCGAAGCCGATGGTCGAGCGCCACAGGGGAGCGAAGTCGTAAGTCCTCATAGCCAGGTCCTCCAAAGAGCAAGATGGATACGAAGGAGCGCAGGACACCTGTCCGGCGCCCGGTTGTTCCGCCGGACCGATTGGCATCCGGCACCGCCACTGGCGGCGAAAAAGGAATTAGAAAAACACAATCGGGTTTCAAGGGCCGCTGCAAAAAAAATTCGGAGGGAGGAACGCAAATCCCCTGCGCGGTTTTACCTGGCCACGCGGCCCGGCGAATCGGCCAAAACTGTGACTTGGTTAACGCCGGTTTAACCGACACATCCCTATGCTGGCGGCTTTCCGAGGCTGCTGACGAGGAGGCCATGGAAGCCCAAAAAATCGCCGTCGATGCCGTGGTCGTGCTGACCGGCTGCGAGCGCAGCGCGGTCGAAGCGTTCATCCGCCGCTTCTACCTCGCCGGGATCAGGGATCCCAAGCGGCTGACCTTCAAGGGCCTGCAGGCGCTGGCGCAGGACTGACGGCCTCGCCTCGAACGAAACGGCCCCGCTCGACGGCGGGGACTTGCTCGCCTGATCGCGGCCAACAGCCCTAGGCCTTGGCCTCGCCGATCGCCACCTTCAGCGTCCCAACGCCGTCGACGCCGCATTCGATCCTGTCGCCGGGCACCACCGCGGCGACGCCGGCCGGCGTGCCCGTCATGATGATGTCGCCGGCGCCGATCTCGACCTGCTGCGACAGCTTCCAGATGATCTCCGGCACGCTCCAGATCAGCTCCGTGAGATCGCCCTTCTGCCGCTCGGTGCCGTTCACCGACAGCCAGATTTTGCCCTTGGCGGGATGGCCGATCTTCGCGGCCGGCTGCAGCGCGGAGCAGGGTGCCGAATGGTCGAACGACTTGCCGATCTCCCAGGGCCGCTCCTTCTTGCGGGCGGCCTGCTGCAGGTCGCGCCGGGTGAGGTCGATGCCGACCGCATAGCCATAGACGTGGTCGAGCGCCTTGTCTGCTCCGATGTTCGTCCCGCCGCTCTTCATCGCCACCACCAGCTCGACCTCGTGATGCATGTCCTTGGTCAGCGGCGGGTAGGGGATCGTGGCGCCGTCCTTCTCCAGCATGTCGGCGTGCTTGGCGAAGAAGAACGGCGGGTCGCGCTCGTCATTGCCCATCTCGCGGATGTGCTCGAGATAGTTGCGGCCGACGCACCAGATGCGGCGCACCGGAAATGACCCGGACTCGCCGGCGACCGGAACGGAAGCCTGCGGCGGCGCGGGAATGACGAAGGACGTGGCGTTCATGAAATGGTCTCGATGGGTTACGGAGAATGAGATCGGGCGCGCAATCTACGCGGTCGCGCTGACCGGCGCCAGAGCGCCGGCATCGCGATGCTGCAGCCGGAAGAACGAGGCGTAGCGGCCGCCCCGGCGCAGCAGCTCGTCATGGCGGCCGCGCTCGACGATCTCGCCGGCCTCGACCACCAGGATGGTATCGGCATGCGTGATGGTGTGCAGGCGGTGGGCGATCACGATGGTGGTGCGGTTCTGGCAGAGATGCTCGATCGCCTCCTGCACCTGCTTCTCCGATTCCGAGTCCAGCGCGGCGGTGGCCTCGTCGAGCAGGATGATCGGCGCATTCTTGATCAGCGCGCGCGCCACCGCGACGCGCTGGCGCTGGCCGCCGGACAGTTGCGCGCCATGCTCGCCGACCGGGGTGTCGTAGCCGAGCGGGAAGCCCATGATGAAATCATGCGCACAGGCGGCTTTGGCCGCCTCGACGATCTCGGCCTCGCTCGCGCCCGGCCTGCCGAAGGCGATGTTGGCGCGGATGGTGTCGCGGAACAAATAGACGTCCTGCCCGACATAGGCGGTCTGCTGCCGCAGCGAGCGCCGCGACACCTTGGAGACCGACTGCCCGTCGATCAGGATGTCGCCCTGCGTCACCTCGTAGAAGCGCAGCAGCAGGGCCAGCACGGTCGACTTGCCGCCGCCGGAGGGGCCGACCATCGCGGTGACCTTGCCGGGCTCGGCCACGAAACTCATGCGGTTGAGCACGGTCTCGCCGGCGCGATAGGCGAACGACACGTCGGAGAGCTCGACGCGGGATTCGGTCAGTTTCAATGCCGGCCTGTCGTCGTCGGCGATCTCCGTCGGCGGGCTGTCGACGACGTCGAGCAGCATGCGGGCGCCGACGAGCTGGCTGTTGAGGTCGATGTTGAGCCGCGCCAGCCGCTTGGCCGGCTCATAGGCCATCAGGAATGCGGTCAGGAACGAGAAGAACTGCCCGGGTGTCGCGTTCAGCGCCACCACGCCGTAGCCGCCATACATCAAGCCGCCGGCGACCGCGAGGCCGCCGAGCGTCTCCATCAGCGGGCTCGAGCGGTTCGACACCCGCGCCATCTTGTTGGCGTTGCGCTCGACGGCCGTGATGCTCTGGTCGATGCGCTCGCGCATCGTCTCTTCCAGCGTGAAGGCCTTCACCGTGCGGATGCCCTGCAGGGATTCCTGCATCGTCTCCAGGATGTCGGCGGTGCCGGTGAACTGGTTGTAGGCGAGCCCCTTGATCCGCTTCACGAGCTTGCGCAGGAACAGCATCGCCGGCGGCGCAATCAGGAAGCCCAGCATCGCCATGTAGGCGTCCTGGATCAGCATGACGGCGACCAGGCCGACCAGCAGCAGCAGGTCGCGCCCGACCGCGTTGATCAGCAGGTTCAGCACCTGGGTGACGGAGTTCGCGCCGGCGGTGAGCCGGGCGAGAAATTCCGACGAGTGCCGCTCGGAGAAGAAGGCGACGCTCTCGCTCATCAGTTTGGCGAACAGCCGGCGCTGGTTGTTGGCGAGGATGGCGTTGGAAATCCTCGACAGCGTCACGGTCTGGGCATAGATCGCGAAGCCGCGGACGATGAACAGCAGCAGGATGATGCCCGAGAAGATCGCGATCCCCGGGATGTTCTTGTCGACATAGGCCTTGTTGATGGCTTCGCCGAGGATGTAGGCGGAGAGCGAAGTGGCACCCGCGGCAACCCCCATCAGCGCGAAGGCATAGAGATAGCGCCGCCAATAGGCCGCACCCTGCTCCATGACCAGGCGGCGAATCAGCACCGCGGCGCCATGCGGATCGTCGGTTATCTTCTTAGGAAAAGTGGCCATCCCGTGTCCCTGACGGCCGGTCCGGATGCGCCGGCGCGTCCAGCGCTCATTGCCCGCTGCGTCGGGCTTTTTCAAGCCTGTTTGGTGCGACGTTACGCCGAGGCCGCGTGCCGGACCTCGCCATGGCGCTCGCGGAACAATTTCTCCTCCCAGGCGAGCGCATGCGCGGCAATGGTCTCGAGGTTGTCGTAGCGTGGCGCCCAGTCTAGCGTCGCGCGCATGCGGCTGGTGTCGGCGACCATGGTCATGATGTCGCCGGGGCGGCGCTGTGCATATTGAACCGCGAAATTGCGCCCCGACACCCGCCGCACCGCCTCGATCGTCTCCAGCACCGAGTAGCCGCGGCCATAGCCGCAATTCAGCGTCACGGACGCGCCGCCGCCGCGCAGATACGACAGCGCCGCGCGATGGGCCTCGGCGAGATCGGCGACATGGATGAAATCGCGGATGCAGCTGCCGTCCGGCGTCGGATAATCGGTGCCGAACACGTCGATCTTGGCGCGCTGGCCGGTCGCGGCCTCGACCGCGATCTTGAGCAAATGCGTGGCGCCGATGGTGGCGAGGCCCATGCGGCCTTTCGGATCGGCGCCTGCGACGTTGAAATAGCGCAGCACGACATAGTTCAAGCCGTAGGCCGATGCAGCATCGTGCAGCATGATCTCGGACATCAGCTTGGAGAAGCCATAGGGCGACAGCGGCCGGGTCGTCGCATCCTCGCGCACCGGAACGTGGTCCGGATTGCCGTAGACCGCTGCCGTCGAGGAGAAGATGAAGCGGCCGACGCCGCGTTTCACCGCCGCGTTGATCAGGCTGCGCGTCGTCATGGTGTTGTTGCGATAGTAGCCGAGCGGGTCGCGCATCGATTCCGGCACCACCACGGAGCCCGCAAAATGGATGATGCTCTCGACGCCGTGCTCGCCGATGACGCGCTCGACCAGGCTCTCGTCGCCGGCGTCGGCGATGACCAGCGGCACGTGCTGCGGCAGGAACTGCGCGAAGCCGGTGGAGAGATTGTCGACCACGACGACGTTCTCGCCGGCTTCCGCCAGCGCATGCACCATGTGACTTCCGATATAGCCGGCTCCGCCGGTGACCAGCACCGCCGCCATGTCCAAACACCCGCCTCGCTCGTTCTTGTGTCGCAAGCTAACCGCGTGCGGTGAAGAGCGGGTTTTACGGGCGCCCTAAACTGGCCACGATGATTAATGTTGCGTATAGGAGTTCGCCAAATGGAGCGTTAAGTGCCGAGCGATCTTCCCCGCAATCTCGAATTGATCGTGCCGAACCTGCACCGGCGCTATTCGGGGGTCACCGCGACCAACCGCATGGTCGCGCCGAGACTGGCAGGATTGTTTCGCGCCGCCTGGTTCGGCTCCGATGCGCCCGAGGGCATCGCGCGCATGGGCTTTTTCGATCTCCTGAAGCTGTGGCGGCGCCGCGCGCCGCTGATCTGGCACGCGCGGCGCAACAACGAGATGATCGTGGGCGTCGTGCTGCGGTCTCTCGGCTGGCCCTTGAAGCTGGTGTTCACCTCGGCGGCGCAGCGCCACCACACCTGGATCACGCGCGCCCTGATCCGGCGGATGGACGCGATCATCGCGACCAGCGATCTGTCGGCGTCCTATCTGAAGCGCGCCGCGACCGTGATCCCGCATGGCGTCGACACCGACGTCTATGCGCCGCCTGCCGATCGCGCGGCGGCGTTCGCGGAGGCCGGCCTGCCCGGGCGCTATGCCATCGGCTGCTTCGGTCGCGTGAGGGCGCAGAAGGGCAGCGACGTCTTCGTCGAGGCGATGTGCGAACTCCTGCCGCGCCATCCCGATTTCACCGCCGTGCTGGTGGGCGCGATCACCGTGGAGCAGCAGGCGTTCGCCAGCGAACTGAGGCAGAAGATCGCGGCCGCGGGTCTTGCGTCGCGCATCCTGATCACCGGCGAGCTCGAGATCGCGGGGGTGCAGCGCTGGTACCAGCGCCTGACGATCTATGCCTTCACCTCGCGCAACGAGGGGTTTGGGCTCACGCTGATCGAGGCGATGGCCGTGGGCGCTGCGCTGGTCGCGGCTCGCGCCGGCGCCGCCGAGCTCGTGGTCGAGGACGGCGTCACCGGCGTGCTGGTGCCGCCGGGTGATGCGGCCGCGCTCGCGGCAGCGCTGGAGCCGCTGCTGCGCGATCCGGGGGCCGCCGAAGCGATGGGCGCCCGGTCGCGGCAGCGCGTGGTGGAGCGGTTCAGCCTGGACGCCGAGGCCAACCGGATCGCCGAGGTCTATCGGGCGCTGGTCTGAGCGTCAGTGCGCGGCGCGGGCTGCCGCCTCGGCCAGCACACGTGCGGCGATCTCGGCCACGTCGGCGGCCGGGATGTCGCGCATGCAGCGGTGGTCGTTGATGCGGCAGACCGGGCGCTGGCAAGGCTGGCACGGCACATGGGTCTTTGTCTGGACGGTGGCCGCAAGGCCGTTCAGGGGCGCCCAGAGATAGGGGCTGGTCGGCCCGAAAATGCCCATGGTCGGGGTGCCCAGGGCGGCGGCGACGTGCATCAGGCCGGAATCGTTCGAGATCGCCACCTGCGCCGCCGCCATGGCCAGCACACCGTTGCGCAGGTCGGTGCCGGTGAGGTCGCGAACGCCGGCGCCGCCGCTGGCGACGATCTCCTGGGCCAAGGCTTTTTCGCCGGGGCCGCCCACCACCCAGACTTCGAGGCCCTTTTGCGCGAGAAGCCTCGCGGCCCCGGGATAATGGGTCCAGCGTTTGGCGGGGCCGACCGAGCCGGGCGCCAGCGCGACCGCCGTCCCACCGCCAAGCCCGTTGGCCTGCCGCCAGCGGCCGATCGCCTCGGCGGGAACCCGCAGCTCCGGCACCGGCCACGCAGGTGGCAAGGGGGCGCCGTCCGGCAAAGCGAGCGCGGCGAGCTTGTCGATGAAGCGGGGCAGGGCCTTCTCGCCCCAGCGCCAGCGGTTCAAGAGCCCGAACCGGAACTCGCCGACGAAGCCGACCCGCTCCGGAATTCCGGCCAGCGCCGGCGCCAGCGCCGACTTCCAGGTCCGGGGCAGGATCAGGGCGGTCCGATAGCCATTGGCCTTCAGCAACGTCGCCAGGCCCCATTGCTTCGCCAGCGCCAGCCGGCTGCGCGGCAGATCCCAGACAATGCCGGCACGGACGCCCGGCATGTAGTCGACCAGCGGCGCGCACAGCGATGTGGTCAGGACATCCACCGGGCGGTTTGGCCAGCGTTGCTTCAGCACCCGGACGACGGAATGACCGCGGACGAAGTCGCCGATCCACATATAGGGGATGACCAGGATCGGGCTGGTATCCACCGACTCGGGCACCTCCATATCGGGCGAATTAATATTCATTCTTTGCAAGCTTGGGCCGTTTCGGCTGGCGCACGTCGGTAGCCGCTCCCGGCGAGCAGGTAAAGCGGCGCTAAGCATCCTTCCGCCAGTCTCATCGGCCAAGTTGCCTGCGGGGCGCCGCTGAGGCAAAGGTGCAGCGCGCAAATCAGGGGGTGTTCGGGACGCATGTTCCTGGTGACCGGCGGCGCCGGCTTTATCGGATCGAATGTCGTGGCGGCCTTGAACGAGGCCGGGCACGCCGACGTGGTGGTCTGCGATGCGCTCGGCCACGAGGGCAAATGGCGCAATCTCGCCAAGCGCCAGCTTGCGGACGTCGTGCCGCCGGCCGAGCTGGATGACTGGCTGAAAGGACGGAAGCTCGAAGCCGTCCTGCATCTCGGCGCGATCTCGGAGACCACGGCAACCGACGGCGATCTGGTGATCGAGACCAATTTCCGTCTGTCGCTGCGGCTGCTCGACTGGTGCACGGCGACCGCGACGCCGTTCATCTACGCCTCGTCGGCGGCGACCTATGGCGACGGTGCGCAGGGCTTTCGCGACGACCCGTCGCTCGCGGCGCTGAAGATGCTGCGGCCGATGAACCTCTACGGCTGGAGCAAGCACCTGTTCGACATGGCGGTCGCAAGGCGTGCCGAGCGCGGCGAGAAGCTGCCGCCGCAATGGGTGGGCCTGAAATTCTTCAACGTGTTCGGTCCCAACGAGTATCACAAGGGCACGATGGCGAGCGTGCTGGCGCGCCGCTTCGGCGACATCCGCTCCGGCCGGCCCGTGCAGCTCTTCAAGTCGCATCGCGACGGCATCGCCGATGGCAACCAGCGGCGCGACTTCATCTATGTCGACGACGTCGTGCGGGTCATGATGTGGCTGCTCGCGACCCCGGGCGTCTGCGGGCTGTACAATGTCGGCACCGGCCGGGCGCGCAGCTTCAAGGATCTGATCTCGTCCGCCTATGCGGCGCTCGGCATCGCCGAGAACATCGAATATATCGATATGCCCTTGGCGATTCGCGACAGCTACCAGTACTTCACGCAGAGCGAGGCCGTCAGGCTGCACGCCGCGGGCTACAATGGCGGCTTCACGGCGCTGGAGGAGGCGGTCGCGCTTTACGTCAAGGGCTACCTCGATTGCGCCGATCGTTTCCGCTGACGAGCACGGGGACCGATGTTCGATTTTGACGCCTTGTCGAATGTGATGGCCCGCCAGACGGTGCTCTGCATCGGCGATCTCATGCTGGACGAATTCGTCTATGGCGAGGTGTCGCGGATCTCGCCGGAGGCGCCGGCGCCGGTCATCGCGGTCCAGCGCAGCGAGAGCAATATCGGCGGCGCCGGCAATGTCGCACGCAACATCGCCTCGCTCGGGGCGCGCTGCATCTTCGCCGGCCTGGTCGGCGCCGACGATGTCGGCGCGAAGCTGAAAAGGGAGCTCGCCGCGATGACCGGCATCGAGAGCGTGCTGGTCTGCGATGCGGCGCGGCCGACCACGCGCAAGGTGCGCTTCGTCTCCGAGCATTTCTCCACCCACATGCTGCGCGCCGACTGGGAGTTGGCGCAGCCCGCGGCCGCCGCCGTCGAGCAGGAGCTGATCGAAACCGTGCTGCCGCTGTTGCCGCGGGCCGACATCGTGCTGTTGTCCGATTATGCCAAGGGCGTGCTGACGGCGCGCGTGATCCGCAACGTGATCGAGGCCGCGAAAAAGGCGGGCAAGCGCGTGATCGTCGATCCGAAGAACCCGAATTTCGCGATCTATCGCGGCGCGACGCTGCTGACGCCGAACCGCAAGGAGTTCGCCGAGGCCACCCGCAGCCGTGCCGACAGCGATACGACGATCGCGGAGGCTGCGCAGGACCTGATGCAGCTCGCCGATTGCGAGGCCATCCTGGTGACGCAGAGCGAGCGCGGCATGACGTTGGTGCCGCGTCGGGGCGCACCGATCCACGTGCCGGCGCATCCGGTCAAGGTGCGCGACGTCTCGGGCGCCGGCGACACGGTCGTCGCCGTGCTCGCCACCGTGCTTGCGGCCGGCGCCGACTGGGAGACGTCGTTGCGCATGGCCAATGCGGCGGCGGCCGTCGCGGTCGGCAAGAAGGGCACCGCGTCCGTCTCGGTGGCGGAGCTGCGCCGACGCATCCTGCCGCATGCCTATCTCGCGGCCGAGGAGAAGATCATCGCCGCGGGCGGCGCGCTGGAGGTGCATCTTTTGGATTGGCGCAAGCAGGGCTTGCGGATCGGCTTCACCAATGGCTGTTTCGACATTCTCCATCCCGGCCACGTCAAGCTGCTGACCGCGGCGCGCGCCGCCTGCGACCGGCTGATCGTTGGCCTCAACAGCGACGCCTCGGTGCGACGGCTGAAAGGCGAGGGACGCCCGGTGCAGAACGAGCGCGCCCGCGCCGAGGTGCTGGCGGCGCTGGAAGCGGTCGATCTCGTCGCGATCTTCGAGGAGGACACGCCGATCCGGCTGATCACGGCGGTGAAGCCGGGCGTGCTGGTCAAGGGCGGCGACTACACCCGCGAGACCGTCGTCGGGCACGAGCTGGTCGAAGCCCATGGCGGCGTCGTGATGCTGGTCGACACCCTGCCGGGATTCAGCACGACCTCGCTCGTCAATCGCGCGCGGTCCGGCAAGGCCTGATCGTGCAGGACCCGGGATCAAGCGCTGTGAGTTCCTGCAACCGGGGCGCTGGCACGCACGCGGAAGATGGGCTATCAGCGGCGCGACCACTTGTCACAGCGGCAGGTGTCTGGACTGGCCGGTCGCTTGGATGACGCGTCTTTCTCATCTCACCCTCCGCAACTTCCTGATCGCGCTCCACGACGTGCTCGCGACGGCGGTGGCGTTGATTGCCGCTTTCTATCTGCGCTTCGACGGCGGCCCGCTGTTCTACGACCGGCTGCCGCTGCTGCTGCGCGTGCTGCCGTATTTTCTCGTCTTCAGTGTCGCGGTCTGCTACCTCCTCAACCTCACCACCGCCAAGTGGCGCTTCATCTCGCTGCCCGACGCGCTGAACATCCTGCGCGTGGCGACGGTGCTCGCCGTGGCGCTGGTCGTGCTCGACTACATCATCGTGGCGCCCTCGGTTGCAGGGAGCACGTTCTTCATCGGCCGGGTCACCATCATCCTCTACTGGTTTCTCGAGGTGTTCTGCCTGAGCGCCCTGCGCTTCGCCTATCGCTATTTCCGCTACACCAGGGTCAGGCATCACGCCCGCGTCGAGGATGCCTCGGCGGCGCTCCTGGTCGGGCGCGCGGCGGACGCCGAAATCCTGCTGCGCGGCATCGAGAGCGGCGCGGTGAAACGAATCTGGCCTGTCGGCGTGGTGTCGCCCTCCAGCGCCGACCGCGGCCAGCTCATCCGCAGCATCCCCGTGCTCGGCGGCATGGATGATATCGAGGACGTGATCGCGGACTTCTCCAGGCGCACCAAGCCGATCGTGCGCGTGGTGATGCTGCCGTCGGCCTTCGAGCCTGAGGCGCATCCGGAATCCGTGCTGATGCGCGCCAGGAGGCTCGGCCTGATCGTCAGCCGGCTGCCGTCGCTGGAGAGCGGCGATGCGCCGCGGCTCACCGCGGTGGCGGTCGAGGATCTGCTGCTGCGACCGTCGGAGAACATCGACCACGCCCGGCTGGAGGCACTGCTCAAGGGCAAGGCGGTGATCGTCACCGGCGGCGGCGGCTCGATCGGCTCGGAGATCTGCCACCGTATCGCGACCTTCGGCGCGGCGCGGCTGCTGATCCTTGAAAACTCCGAGCCTGCGCTCTACGCCGTCACCGAGTCGCTCGCTGCCCAACAGTCCTCGGCAACAATCGAGGGACGGATCGCGGATATTCGCGACCGCGATCGCGTCATCCGCCTGATGAAGGCGTTCAAGCCGGACCTCGTATTCCATGCCGCGGCGCTCAAGCACGTGCCGATCCTCGAGCGCGATTGGAGCGAGGGGGTCAAGACCAATATCTTCGGCTCGATCAACGTCGCTGACGCGGCGCTCGCGGCCGGCGCCGATGCAATGGTGATGATCTCGACCGACAAGGCGATCGAGCCGGTCTCGATGCTCGGCCTGACCAAGCGTTTCGCCGAGATGTACTGCCAGGCGCTCGACCACGATCTGGCGATCCAGGCCGCCGGCAAGCCGCGAATGCGGTTCATCTCCGTGCGCTTCGGCAATGTGCTGGCCTCGAACGGCTCGGTGGTGCCGAAATTCAAGGCCCAGATCGAGGCGGGCGGTCCGGTCACGGTCACCCATCCGGAGATGGTCCGCTACTTCATGACCATCCGCGAGGCCTGCGATCTCGTCATCACCGCGGCCGGGCATGCGCTCGCCGTCGAGCGGCCGAACGTGTCGGTCTACGTGCTCAACATGGGCCAGCCGGTCAAGATCGTCGATCTCGCCGAGCGCATGATCCGCCTGTCCGGGCTGCAGCCGGGCTTCGACATCGAGATCGTTTTCTCCGGCATGCGGCCGGGCGAGCGGCTGAACGAGATCCTGTTCGCGAGCCAGGAGCCGACGGTGGAGATCGGCGAGGCCGGCATCATGGCCGCCAGACCCAACCAGCCGCCGATGCAGACGCTGCGCAAATGGACCGCGGCGCTGGAGCAGGCGATCGTGCAAGACGATCCGACGACCATCAAAGCCATCCTCAAGGACGCCGTGCCGGAATTCGGATCGACCGCCGCCTGAGCCTTCCCGGCGGCGTCCCTTTGAAAAGCGATCGATGCCCGGAAAACTCGTCATCGTCAGCCAGCATTATCCGCCGGATCGCAGCACGACCGCGGCCATCATGCGCCAGATCGCCGAGCACCTGGCGGGCGAGCAGGAGGTCGTGGTGCTGTCGGGCTGGCCCGGCTCGGAGCGCGACGAGTCCGCGTTGGCGGGACGACCCGCGATCGTCGAGATCAGGAACAACATCACGGCCAAGGGCGCTCTGGTGCGGCGGGCTGCCGCCGAGTTGGCGTTCACGCTGCGCGCGTTCCTCGCCCTGCTCAGGCGGCTGCGGCCCGGCGACGTCGTAC
This sequence comes from Bradyrhizobium sp., assembly GCF_019242285.1. GTDB lineage: Bacteria > Pseudomonadota > Alphaproteobacteria > Rhizobiales > Xanthobacteraceae > Bradyrhizobium. Next base: position 4,806 of record NZ_JAFAVV010000568.1, on the reverse strand, counting down.
TCACCGTCACCGCGCCGTTCATGCTGCCCTACGCGGTGGTCGCCGCCGCATGGTTGCGGCGTGCCCGCTCGGCGCTGATCCTGCACGACCTCTATCCCGACGTGCTCGTCATGTCCGGCCTGTTGAAGCCGTCGTCCCTGGTGGCGATGGCGATGCGCGCCGCCAATGCGCTGATGTTCCGCGCGCTCGACGCCGTCATCACCATCGGCCGGGACGCCGAGCCCCTGCTTCTGCGCTACCGCGGCATGGCCCGGGACAGAATCCGCTTCATCCCGAACTGGACGACGGTCGCGCCCGCGGTGCGACCGGTCGATCCCGACAATCGCTATCGCCGCGGCCACGCCGCGCGCTTCTTCGTCGGACTGTCCGGTAATCTCGGTTTCACGCATGATCCCGAAATCGTGTTCGAGGCCGCGCGGTTGTTGCGGGACGAAGGTGGTATCCATTTTCTGCTGTCGGGCTGGGGCATCGGCTTCGAACGGCTGAGACAGTTCCAGGCCGAAGCGGAGCTTCCCAACGTAACCCTGTTCGAACGGGTCGAGGATGGCGAACTTGAACACTTCTTGTCCGCCGCCGACGTCTGGCTTATTCCCTATCGCAAGGACGTCGCCGGTGTCTCGGTGCCGAGCCGGTTCTATAACCTGCTGGCGGTGGGCCGATCCGTCATCCTGGTCTCCGAGCCTGAGGCCGAGGCCGCGATGACCGTTACTGACAACAGCCTCGGCTGGGTGGTGCGACCGGGCAGCGCGGTCGAACTGGCCGAAGCGGTCCGCGCCGCGTCGCTTTCCGCAGATCCGGCGCGAGCGGAACGCGCGGTGACCGTGGCCCGCAGTTTCGCGGCTGACGTGGCGATGGCGCGCTACGCCACGCTGATCGATGGACTGCTGCGCGGCGAATGATGGAAGGACGCTTGGTGGAAGAAGGGCGCAAGATGGTCCTGGTTACCGGCGCGAACGGCTTTGTCGGCCGCCATCTGGCGCCGGTGCTGGCGCGCCAGGGCTGGACCGTGCGCCGTGCGATGCGGCGCGCTGCGGAAGACGACCACGAGGGCGTCGTCGCGGTCGACACGGTCGGGCCGACGACGGATTGGGGAGCCGCGCTGGAGGGGGTGGAAGCGGTGGTCCACCTCGCGGCGCGCGTCCATCATCAGCACGAAGAGCACGCCGTGCGGCTCTATCGCAGCGTCAATATCGAGGGCACGCTGCATCTGGCGCGTTCGGCGCTCAAGGCGGGGGTGCGCAAGTTCGTGTTCGTCAGCACGGTGCTGGTGCATGGCCGCAGCAATCATGGCCGCGCGCCGTTCAGTGAGAACGACGTGCTGACGCCGAAGGGGCTGTACGGGATGTCGAAGGCGGCCGCCGAGGCCGGCCTCAAGACGCTGGCGATGGGCGGCGACATGGCCGTCACCGTGATCCGGCCGCCGCTGGTCTACGGTTCCGGCGCCAAGGGCAACTTCGCGATGCTGCTCAAGGCGGTGCGGCTGGGCATCCCGCTGCCCTTTGCCGCGATCGACAATCACCGCGCCTTTCTCTCGATCGAGAACCTGACCTCGTTCATCGCCTGGCGCCTGTCGGTCGAGGCCGGGAAATTCGACGTATTTCTGGTCGCGGACAAGGAACAGATATCGACACCGGATTTCATCGCGCGCATAGCCCGCGCGGCGGGTGTCAAGTCGTTGCTGTTTCCGTTGCCGATCCCTCTCCTGAGCCTGCTGCTGAAGACGACCGGGCGCCAGGATGCCCATGACAGCCTGCTCGGCTCGCTCGAGCTCGACCTTTCCAAGCTCGCCACGATCGACTGGCAGCCGCCGGTCAATCTGGACGAGGGCCTGCAGCGGGCGCTGACTGCGTCCGACGTGTAGAGCGTTTTCGAGCGAAGTGGATACCGGTTCGCGTTAAGAAAACGCGTCAACACAAAGAAGCTAGAGCTTCCGTTCCGATTCCATCGGAACGGAAAAAGCTCTAGGCGGCGCCTGCTGCGTTCAGCGGAGCGGCTTCCGGGAGAACCGGGCCAGCAGCACCGTCACCGCGGCGGCGCCGGCCACCAGCAGCAGCACGTTCAACAGCATCGATCCGCCGACGACCGCGATCATCGCCAGTACCGCGAGCGCCACGTTGAGCAGGAACACCGCGCGAACCACGCCCCAGACCGTGTAACCATTGTCGGTCGCGCGCTGGTAGAAATGCGTCCGGTGCGCGGCCCAGAACGGCTCGCGCCTCGCCACGCGGCGGACCAGCGTCAGCGTCGCATCCGCAAGATAATAGAGCGGCAGCAGCAGCGCCGCGGCAAGGTGATGCGCAAAGGCCAGTTGCAGCAGACACCATCCGAGCAGCAGGCCGATCGGCAGGCTGCCGACGTCGCCGAGGAAGACTTTTGCCACTGGCCGGTTGAGCGGCGCGAATCCGAGCATCGCCCCACATAGAGCTGCGGCAACGATCGTGGCGGGCAACGGCACTTCGCCAAGCCACCCGGCGATCACGACCGCCGCCGTGACCGGCACCGCCTCTGACACGGTCAAGAGGTCGAGCCCGTCCATGAAGTTGACGAGGTTCACGAACCAGAGGCCGGCGACGAGGAGGAGGCCGCGTTCGACCACGAGCGGAACCGCTTCCACCAGCCGCAACTCTTCCGGCGCGCCGAAGATCACGGCGCCGACGGCCAGTCCCTGCAGCAGCAGGCGCGGCAGCACGGGAATCGACTTGATGTCGTCCACGAATCCGACCAGCGCGACGAAGAGAGTAGCGGCGAACAGCATCGGCGGGATCGCAAATCCCAGCAGCGCGGCGCAGGCGGCGCTCACCGCGAGCGTGGCTGCGATCACCGCGATGCCGCCGCCCTGCGGCGTCGGAATGCGATGGGACGAACGGGCGTTGGGGCGGGCCAGCGCATAACGCTGCAACAGCGGACGGATCACCCATGTGATGCCGTAGGTCAGCGCTGCCGCGACCAGGAGGGCGAGCAGGATGACGGGCAATGGGGCGGCGGTCATGCGGGCATCTCAGGCTTGATCGAGCGGGACCGCTTCCTTGGGAAGCTCGATCGGCGCGGCGCCCTGGGCAGCTTTTTCCGCGCTCAATATCCAGACCAGGCCGCCGAAGGCGCCGACGATGAAGGATACCGCGCCGAACAGCAGCGAGACGTTGACGCCCTCGTTCGGCAGCAGTCCGGCATAGCCGAACGCCAGCCCCATGGTGGCTTCGCGCACGCCCCAGCCGGCGATCGAGATCGGCAGCATGGTGATCAGCATGACCGGCGGCACCAGCGCGAACATCTCGCCGAAGGTGGCGGGCGCCGCGATCGACTGCACCATGCACCAGGCGATGACGGCGGTCAGCGCATGCACCGAGAACGACAGCGCCGCGACCTTCGGCCCGTGCGCGCGGCTGAAGATGACGCGGTTGGCAATGACGGCGCAGGCGTGCAGGTGATGCGTGGCCCACCAGCGCTTCAGCCAGTCCCATTGCAGGGCGCCGAACACCAGGAAGCCGAGGCCGCCCGCCAGCGCCGCCAGATCGAGCAGGATCAGGCCCCAGCGGCCCTGCGGGTCGCCGATCAGCGCGAGGCTCCAGGGCAGGGTCGCGGCGATGATGAGGGCGAGCGCGATCAGGCCGACCGCGCGATCGACGAAGATCGAATAGGTCGCCGAGCGCCAGCCGGCGCCGTTGCGCGCCACCAGCCACAGCCGCACCGCGTCGCCGCCGATCGCCGACGGCAGCGTCTGGTTGAAGAACGTTCCGATCACGTTGAAGCGCATCGCCTGCGCGACCGGCAGCGGCGCATGGCATTCGGCGCTGATCTCGCGCCAGCGCAGTGCGCCGAGGAAGATCTGCAGGAACGTCACCGCGACCGCCGCCACGATCCAGACCAGGCTCGAGCCGGTGATGCGCGAGGCGAGATCGATCAGGTCGACCTTGCGGAGCGCGAGATAGAGCAGCGCCACGGAAACCAGGACCTTGATCGTCGAAAGCAGGATTCGGCGCATTTGCCCTTGCTTCTGCGAATGGCGGGGGGTGACGGGGCGGGGCCTTGTTATGGATTTAGGGACGCATTGGCAATAGTCGGGCGGAGCCGTCGCAATCCGCTATTGCGGCGGTCGCGACACCGTGGCTAAAGAGGCCGTACCCGGTCGCGGCCGGACCTGCATTGGGAAGCGCGATGTCGGATCAGGCAACACTCGTCACGGGAGCCGCCGGCTTTATCGGATTTCATCTCGCGCGCCAATTGCTGGCCGAAGGCCGCGAGGTCACGGGGCTGGACAATCTCAACAGCTACTATGATCCTTCGCTGAAGCAGGCGCGGCTTGCGATCCTGCGTGGCGAGGCGCGCTTCGAGTTTGTCGAGGCCGACCTTGCCGATCGCGCCGCCACCGCCGATCTGTTCGCCCGACGGCGATTCGCGACCGTCGTGCATCTGGCCGCGCAGGCCGGCGTGCGATATTCGATCGACCATCCCCATGCCTATGTCGACGCCAATCTCCAGGGCTTCATCAACGTGCTGGAGGGCTGCCGGCACAATGGTTGCCGTCACCTGGTCTATGCCTCGTCATCCTCCGTCTATGGCGCCAACGCCAAAATGCCCTTTTCGGTGGCAGACAGGGTCGATCATCCGGTCAGCCTCTATGCCGCCACCAAGAAAGCCAATGAGCTGATGGCGCATGCCTACGGCCATCTTTACCGTCTGCCGGTCACCGGCTTGCGGTTCTTCACGGTTTACGGTCCGTGGGGCAGGCCCGACATGGCGATCTTCCTGTTCACGCGGGCGATCCTCGAAGGTAAGCCGACCAGGCTCTTTAACCATGGCCGGATG
>NZ_JAFAVV010000376.1 GCF_019242285.1 Bradyrhizobium sp. | reverse complement strand
GTGCGGCTATCGGGCGGGGGGGGCATCGGCAGCCCTCTAGCACGGGTCCAACAAGGCGGCCAGCGTCGGCAGAGTTCGGGAGAACGGGGCGATCCCGCCCAATGTCAGTGGCGGTGTCCAGCGGCCGTTTGTACCCCAAGCGGCCTTTCGCACCAGACTTCTGCGACAGTTAATTCATTGATTTATTAAGACAAAACGGAGTTGCGTAAAAGTCGACTCTTGATGCCTCTGGATCAGTCACGGTTCCGGCGGCTTTGTGCGTTTCGGTCGTCGCCCCCGCCGTCCGCGCGGGCGAGGGCTCTCACCGGGAGTGGTGTGACCGGGGCGGCTCGTCCCGACGCGCCAACTGCTCGCGCAACCGTTCGCGCGTCGTGGAATCGTCTTGGGCTTGCCGATGCCGCTCCACGTTGCGGCCCTGTGCAGCGGCTTGGTCAAGAATGTAATCGGTCGATTGGATCAACCCGGCGGCTTCGAGTTCGCGCAGAAAATCACCTGTGCTGATTACGCCAACACGCAAATCGATGATGGCGCGGCGCTTCGCCACGTCGGTATCCTCAAACAGCAAGAGTGCCTCGGCCGCTGGATCGGTTTGCAGAAATCGCTCAAGCGCCTCTATCGCAGCCTGTTCGCCACGGCCCCAGATGCCGCGTCCTTCTTCAAGGCGGCGCTGCTGGTCGATGCCGATATCGGTTGGCACGATTGTAACCCTGTCCAGATTGGCGTTGATCCATTCGACAATTTGATCGGCCCCCGGTGCGCCGCGCACGCGCGTTGCCTCGATGTAAACCGCATCCGGGATACGCACCGGCAGCCCCGGCCTCAACAACACATCGAGCGATCCCGCAAGAACCAGCGTCAACAGCGGCGAGGCGTCGGTGACAATGAGGCTGTAGGGTTTGCTCACTTGTGCGCCTTCAAGGCTTCACGAAGCATCGCGCGTCCGCGCTGGCGCGCTTCCACGTTCGGCCCCGTCATGGGCGCGACCGGCTGGCGAAGGCCAAGCTCACCAAGCTTGCCCAACACCTCAACGTAATTGTGGAAGCCTTGCCCCCGAAGATCGCGCCATGTGACCTCGCCTGCGGCGTAGCGCCGAACGAGCCTTTCTTTCTCGTTCTCGGTCATCGGACGGCTCCTGAATATGACGCATTATATCAAGAGCCCTGTGCTTTGACAGGTTTCCCGTCATTCCCCGCGAAAGCGGGAATCCAGGCGAACGGCACCGGCGCCGGTGCGTGTGGGCCTGGATGCCCGCTTTCGCGGGCATGACGAAAAGGGCCAGACCGTAGGACCGTTGGTACGTTGGTATAGCCCCCTACACATCCACCTCCTCCACCGTCCGCGCCCGCTCCTGGATAAACTGAAACCGCAGCTCCGGCCTTCGCCCCATCAGGCTCTCCACCAGCTCGTTGGTCTTCGCCCGCTCCTCGGGCGGCGCCAGCACCTTCAGCAGCGTCCGCCGCGCCGGGTCCATCGTCGTCTCCTTGAGCTGGGCGGGCGGCATCTCGCCCAATCCCTTGAAGCGACTCACCTCGACCTTGGCGCCGGGCTTGAACTCCCGCTTGACCTTCCGCTCCCGGTCTGCGTCGTCCATCGCGTAGACCGACTTCGCCCCGTGCGTGAGGCGATAGAGCGGCGGCTGGGCCAGGTAGACGTGGCCATGCCGCACCAGCTCGGGCAGCTCGCGATAGAAGAACGTCATAAGCAACGAGGCGATGTGCGCGCCGTCCACGTCGGCGTCGGTCATGATGATGACGCGGCCATAGCGCAGGCGGCTCCGGTCGAAGCGCTCGCCGACGCCGCAGCCCAGCGCCTCGATCAGATCCTTCAGCTCCTGGTTCTGCCGCAGCTTGTCCGCCGAGGCCGAGGCGACGTTCAGGATCTTGCCTCGCAGCGGCAGCACCGCCTGCGTCTCCCGGTTCCGGGCCTGCTTGGCCGAGCCACCAGCGCTGTCGCCTTCGACCAGGAAGATCTCGGTCTCGGCCGCATTCTCGCTCGTGCAGTCGGTGAGCTTGCCGGGCAGGCGGAGCCGCCGGGTCGGCGACTTGCGCGCGGTATCGCGGCTCTCCTTGCGGCGCAGCCGCTCCTCGGCGCGTTCGATCAC
>NZ_JAFAVV010000339.1 GCF_019242285.1 Bradyrhizobium sp. | reverse complement strand
AACGCGGCGCGCCAGCCATAGGCCTGACCGATCGCAACCAGGACCAGGGGCGCAGCGAGGTTGCTCAGAAGGGCACTGAAGAAATTCTGCAGTACGCCCATGTTGAAACCGCGCCGATGCTCCGACGACTCGGCGGACATGATCGATTGGGCAATGGGCAGCACTGGGCCTTCCGCCAAACCCATTACGAGCCGCGCGGCAAGCAGCGTCAGGAAGGAATTGGCAAGCCCCGATCCGATGGAGCAGGCGGAAAAGACCACGATAGCGCAGACCAGCAAAGTCTTGCGGTTCTGCAGATAATCGGACAGCGTGCCGACGCCGTAGCCAGCGATGGCCCAGGTAAGAGCGAGGCCAGCGGCAAGCGCGCCGAGCTGCGAGTTGCTGAGCTGAAGCTCAGGCACGATAAACGGCGCCAGAAAGCTCAGCGCGAGACGATCAAAGAACACGAAACCGAACGCCGCCCCCATGAGGATTACAACGAGGTTTTCGTATTTGAAGATGCGAGAGCTGCCCACAGCCTCCTCCTGTTGTCGTCGATTGATGGATGATCGTGCTTCTCGCAAGACCGCGGCGCCGCGATCTCGCCTGGCATGGAATGCGCGGACACTCAGGAGAGGAATCGCGCGATGGAAGTCACCGCCTCGGGCTTCTCGTCCAGCACGAGATGACCGGCGCCCCCCACGATCTCGACGTCAGCCGCGGGAATGAGCGACTTCCAGAGCTTCGCCTGCGCCGATGGAATAATCTTGTCCTCTTCGCCCCAGAGCAGAAGCGTGGGCATTTTGAGGCGATGCAGATGCCGCGGCAACTTGCGATCCCAAGGCTTCTCCCACAGCAGGCGGGCGACCGTGGTCATCTCGCGATATCTATCCGCGATAAAATCGAGGTCAGGCTGGACGGGCAGATGCGGTTTGATAACGTCGAAGTTGGAGACGAGTAGCGGCGGCAGCTGCTCGGGTGACAGCGCCAGGACGTCGGCTGGCGGATTGTCCTTGTCCCGCAACCCGGCCGGCCCGATCAGCGCCAGTTTGATCACGCGCTCGCGGTGCTCGATGGCAAACCGGGCGGCGAGATAGCCGCCGAGGGAAAACCCGACCAGATTGACTTTTTCGATGCCGAGCGTGTCGAGCAGCTCGACGTAATGCATGACATAGTCGTGCATGTCCAGCATGGTCGGATCATCGTCGGACTCGCCGAAGCCGGGGTGATACGGCACCAGGACCCGAAAGTTCTCGGTCCACTTGCCGGCAAACTCGAAACCGTGAAACGTCCCGGCTCCGTGCAGGAACAACAATGGTTGTCCGCTGCCGGCCGCGTACATCACGATCTTCACCCCATTGACCTCGTGAGTTTCTCGTTCGAACCTGACCATGTCAGCCTCCCTTTACTCAGCCGCGCGTTGCAGGGACGCCGACCGTGATCGCAACCGGGGCATGACCTCCTCCGCGATCAGCGAAAGGTTTTTCACCGCCTTCCAGTGCGGCATATTGCCCAGGTGCCCGTTGATGTTGAAGTGCGTCGTCCCCATGGTCTTTCCCCATTCGCCGATCAGATTGGCAACTTTTTCCGCGCTGCCGACCGCGATGAAGAGCGCGTCGCTGAGCGTCTTGAAGTCGAAAGAGCCATGCAGCTTGTCGCCGAGCGCAGCACGCGCCTTCAGTTGCTCGATTGAGATGTAGCCGGGAGGAGCGAGGAACTGCGGTGTCGTACGCAACCCGTCCTCGAAGAAGAACTGCAGGTGTTCAACGAACTCTCGCTGCGCCTGCTCGTCGGTCTCGGCTACGTAGGTCAAGACGCCGAGCGGCAACTGGTCGGGGCGTACTTCGTGGCCGTAAGCAGCGGACCGCTCGCGAAGCCTGTTGTTGAGCTCCAGCGCGCGCTGCCGGCTGACGAACACCGCCGAATAGCCAAAGCCCAGTTCGGCAGCGAGCTCGATCGTTTCCGGGCTGCCGGTTCCCACGATGTAGCAGGGCGGGTGGGGACGTTGGTATGGCCGCGGCCAGCTGTTAAGGAAACGGTAAGTATAGAAGTCACCATAGTAGCTGGTCGGCCCGTCAACCGTCCAAGCTTTCAAAATAATGTCGATGGACTCTCGGTGGCGCTCGCGAGCGGTCACGGGATTGACCGGATTGGCCCAGTACTCCATGCCGGTGCCGAGCGGAAATGCTATTTCCAGGCGTCCTTTAGACAGAACGTCCAGCATCGCATATTCCTCAGCGAGCCGGTTAGGATATTCGAGGTTTGGCGGCGTTCCCCAAACGCAGATCTTGGCGTTCTTGATCTGCGGAATCAGCGTCGCAGCAAGCAGGCTGGGCGCCGGCATCATGCTGTAGCTCGTGTTATGGTGCTCGTTGAGGACGATGGCGTCGAAGCCTAGTTGGTCCGCGAGCACGAGCTGCGAGAGGTATTGCTGGTAGAGCTCATGCGCCTTTTCCGGGTCGTAATATTTGTTCGGAAAATTGACCCAGAGCGATTTGAACTCCTTGTGGTTCGCCGGAAGATGCACATAGGGCATGAAATGCATGAAGTTAAAGCGAACGTCGGACATCTCTTGCTCCTAGGATCTGCGCCTCGCTCTTTCCAGCCGAAAGGCGGAGCTCGTTCAGTTCATGAACTCAAGGGTCAGTTCGATCAGCCGGGCACCATCCGAACTACGCTTCGGCGGCCCCACCCCGCCGAGCTCATGTTCTGCCTGCCTGTCTTCGTAGTGTCGACGCATTCGCGCGAACTCGACCACCTGCTCGGCCACAAAAGCGAGTTGTTGCGCTACCTGGGGATCTGTGCATTCGCCTTCGAGCGAGATTGGCCGAAGCGCCGAATTGATGACGGCCGAGAATGGCGTTGGCCAGCCACGGAGAGCATGCACAATCGCGCGCAGCGTCGCGAGCGTCGCCCCCATGGCCTGGACTCCGTCAGCACAGACGATCGAGCCGACGGCGCGGCCGGCGAGATAGACCCGTCGATCGCTTCGAAGATCCTCGGTGTAGTCGAGTGCATTCTTGATGAGACCGGTGATCGAACCGTGATAGCTTGGGGTTGCGATCACAACTCCATCGGCGGCGCGGAGCGTTTCCACCATTGCGGCCGCCTCTGGCGTACGCGCAGCTTCGGCGGGATCATAGGCCGGCATCTTCAACGCTGATCCGGCGAAGATGCGCGTCCTCGCACCCATCTGCTCTGCTCGAGCAAGAACGAGACGAAGTGCCCTCTCGGAGGTGGATCCGGGCCGGAGCGTCCCTCCAATGCCGACAATGAATGGAGAGCGCCCGGTCATCCCGGCGCTCCTTCACGCAACGCCGTCCGCGGCCCCGCAGAAAAGGCTGCTCGTCCGGGAAAACCCGAATTGAACCGAGCCGCGACATGCGACCGCCCGGTGTCAAACCGCGCCATGCGCGTCTCTCCCTAGCTCTGTTTCGCCGTCATCGAGAACGGCGCGATATTGCCTTGGATGCTAGGAGAGGCAGAAAGCCGGAGCCTGCACAAAACGAGCTGATTGGCAGGAAATTGATACTAAGTCGAATGGCTGCCGGGCACAACTCGGGATCGAGTACGGAGCACGCAGGTGAGATGCGGTGAGTCAGTTCATGGAGCGGCGATAGGCGCCCGGGGTGAAGCCCGTCATGCGACGGAACGTGCTTGTAAAATGCTGCTGATGCGCAAAACCGCATTCATGCGCAATGTCCGCCAGGCTGCATTCCCGATTGGCAAGCAGCTGTTTGGCGCGAACAATTCGCACCCCAAGCACGTAGCGATGAGGCGACACACCGACTGCGGACTTGAACATCCGGATAAAATGCTCTGAACTCAAGCTGCAGATTGCGGCCAGGTCCGCAAGCTTGATGCAGTCCGCCAGATTGCTTTCGACGAATTCGCGAACTGCCCGCACCCTGCGGCTGCTGAGCTGCCGTGCGACGGCCGGCAAGCTCGGTCTGCCATCCAGACGACTGATCGTCATCAGTCGATTGGCGATGGCATGGGAGACGGACTCGGCGAGCAGCGAGCAGGACGAATCCTCCTCTCTGAGGATCTCTTCGAGAACTGCCAATAGATTACCGGTTACCCCATCCGTTTCGCCCAGAATCGGAACGAGACCGGTACCAAGCTTGCAATCACCTGCCCGTTCACCAAACAGATCGGACCGCACATAGACGTGAATCGTGTCAAGCGGCGCATGAAGGTGGACCTCGCAATCCCGCCCGGGCGGCAGGAAGAATATCCCTCCTTGCTGCACTTGCCGCGAGACCAGTCGGCCATCGAGTCGGTAGGTGACGTTTGCGGGACCTTTGCGCGAACTGACCAGCAAGGCATTGGCGTTGGC
>NZ_JAFAVV010000270.1 GCF_019242285.1 Bradyrhizobium sp. | reverse complement strand
GCCGGTTCGGCGCGCATTCGTCGAACGAGAGCATGGCGCCGGTGTTTTACGAGAAGATGGCCTTCATTGCCTTCTTCAATGCCGGCGTGCGCGCGCTCGACATCCGCGATCCCTATCACCCGAAGGAGGTCGGCTATTTCATCCCGTCGATCACGGACAAGACCGACAAGCGCTGCGTCACCGTCGACGGCAAGGACCGCTGCAAGATCGCGATCCAGACCAACAATGTCGAGACGGACGACCGCGGCTACATCTATGCGGTCGATCGTGCCGACACCGGCCTGCACATCCTCGAATTGACCGGCGATGCGCGCGCCGCCGCCGGCCTGCCGGGTGAATGATGCGCCGCCTGCTCGCCATCGTCGTCGCGGCGCTGGCGTTCGGCACGCTGTCGGGGCTCGCAGCCTATCAGAAGGTGCGGCCGCCAGCTGATGGCGGCGGCGACGGGCGCTGGCAGGAGATCGCCTGGCCGTTTCCGCGCGACGGCTGGCCCGCCGGCCGCGCCTTCCGCTGCGGCGATGCGGCCTGCGGCGGCGAGGCGGAGATCTATGTGCGGCCGAAGATCGGCTTCTGCAATTGCGACACCGGGGTTGCCGATGACGACGAGGTCGACCGCGTCGCCGATCTCGATCTCATCACCCCGCGCTTTACGCCGCGCGAGCAGGGCAGGGCGGTCCGCGTTGCCGACCTGGCCGGCCGGTCGCGCGACTATGATCTCGATATGTCCGATGGCTCGAAACATGCGGCGGTCGGCTTCGCCCTGTCGCACCGCTGCGACCTCCTGGTCGCGGTGACGCAAGGTGCGGCCACGCCCGATGCGCTCAAGCGCGCCGCGCTGGATTTTCTCGCCTCGCCGCCGATGCACCGCTGGATGCTGGCGTCGGTGGGCGGGAAGTAGCTTGGTTTTGCGTAGCAGTGAGAGATCGGGCACGAGGGGAGGGGGTGCAGCGACGCAAGTGGAAAAAAATAGCAGTCATGCGGACCAGCCTGACGCCAGACGAGTCGGCTTCCATCAACGTCAGCATCGTGCTTAATACCAATTCCGTAGTCACGAACACATAACTCCCCCCGAGCCCGCCCATGTCCCTGCAGCTCTATCTCGCCTTCGTCGCCGCCTGCATTGCGCTCGCGCTGTTGCCTGGGCCGATCGTCACGCTCCTGATCGCCAATGGTCTGCGCCACGGCACCCGCGCGGCGCTCACCAACATCGCCGGAGTGCAGACCGGGCTGCTGATCGTGATTGCCATCGTCGCGATCGGCCTGACCTCGCTGATGGCGACCATGGGCTACTGGTTCAACTGGGTGCGGCTGGCCGGCGCCGCCTATTTGATCTGGCTCGGAATCAAGCTGATCCGTGCTCCGAACGAGGGCGTCGAGGCCGAAGAAGCGCCGCCGCCGCGCGGCGGCTTCTTCCTGCAGGGTTTTGTCGTCGCGCTCTCGAATCCGAAGCTGCTGGTGTTCTTCGGCGCGTTCATTCCGCAATTCATGGACATGAGCAAGGATCACTTCCCGCAGGTGGCCCTGCTCGGCGTCACCTTCATGGTGCTCGCCGGGCTCACCGACGGAATCTACGCACTGCTCGCCGGCCGCGCGCGCAGCTTCTTCTCCGCGCGCCGCACCCGGATGGTCTCGCGCGTCTCCGGCGGCTTCATGATCGGCGGCGGCGTCTGGCTCGCGCTGACGAGGGCGCGCTAGATCACTTCCTCCGTGCGCAGTGTCGTCTCGATCTCGCCGAGAATCCGCGCCAGCCGCTCCGCCCATTGCCGCTGCCCGTCCGGCTCGGCGATCTGGTCCTGCCGGATCTCGATGCCGGAATGGATCAGCCCGCGCGCCTCGCCATGGACCGGTATGGTGTAGTCGGTTGCTTCGCTCACCGCATAGGGCTCGTTGTCGCCAACCACCAGGTCGCCCTCGGCGCGCAGCGCCTTCAACAGCAGCGGCGGCAGCACCTTGTCGTGGTGATAGAGCGTGCCGATGTGCCAGGGCCGCTTCACGCCGGCATAGACCGGCGTGAAGCTGTGCAGCGCGACCAGTACCGTCGGCTGCTTCGCTTCGAGCCGCGCGTCGATCGCGGCGGTGATGTGCCGGTGATAGGGCTCGAAGATCGCCTGCCGCCTGACCTCGGCCTGTTCGCGCGACAGCGCCTCGTTGCCCGGGATCGTCGTGACCTCGCTCAGGCGCGGGATCGAGGTCGCTGCGGCCGGCGGCCGGTTGCAATCGATCACCAGCCGCGAATAGCGTTGCGCGATCAGTTGCGCGTCCAGCGCCTCCGACAGCAATTCGGCAACGCCCGCAATGCCGATGTCCCAGGCGATGTGGCGCGTGAGCTCGCTTTCGGGCAGGCCGAGATCGCCGAGCGACCGCGGAATCAGCCTGCCATAGTGATCGCAGGTGAAGAGGAACGGTGAACGGCCGGTCTCGTGAGCCTCGTGCACCGGCGGCGCCTCATCGGCTCCCAGCAGCAAGGGCGCTTCTGCCATGTTGGAAAGCATCTTGCTCCTGCCTATCGAAGCGGCATTTCGACCTTAAAATTGGGCAGCCACCCCTATAGATTAGCCGGCCCGAAATCACGATCATTATATGACGATGCCGCTGCTGACGATTCATCACAAAACCGAATATCGCTATGCGCGCCCGGTCGCGTTCGGCGAGCACCGTATCATGCTGCGGCCGCGCGACGGCCACGATCTGCGCGTGCTGGAGAGCCGGCTCGACATCACGCCCGAGCCGATGCGGCTGCGCTATATCCACGACGTGTTCGGCAACAGCGTCGCGATCGCGACCTTCGACGAGCGCGCCGAACGGCTGACCTTCACTTCCAACGTCACCGTCGAGCATTTCCCGGCCGAGGAGTTCGCGCTGACGCCGGATGATCCCGCCTATTTCTATCCCTTCGCCTATGACGACGAGGAGTTTCCCGATCTCGTCCGCTACGTCGAGCCGCAATATGCCGATCCCGAAGGCGAGCTGTCGGCCTGGGCGCGCGCCTTCCTCGACGAGGAGGCGCCGACCCCGACCTTCAAGATCCTGAGCGGGATGACCCATCGCATCCGCGAGATCTTCACCTACCGCAAGCGGCATGAGCGCGGCACCCGGCATCCGCTCGACACGCTGCAGGCCGGCTCTGGAACCTGCCGCGACTATGCGTTGTTCATGATCGAGGCGTTGCGCCGGCTCGGCATCGCCGCCCGCTTCGTCTCCGGCTATCTGTTCGTGCATGACGAGGCGGGCGAGCGCGGCCATGTCGGCGGCGGTTCGACCCATGCCTGGGTACAAGGCTACCTGCCGAGCGCCGGCTGGATCGAGTTCGACCCGACCAACGGCAGCATCGGCAGCCGCGACCTGATCCGTGTCGCGGTCGCCCGCGATCCGTCGCAGGCGATCCCGCTGCATGGCGTCTATCTCGGCCCAGCGGACGCGTTCACGGGCATGGAGGTGAACATCAAGGTCACCTTGTTGGACGAACAGGTGGCCGAGGAGGAGGCCTGAATCATGGAGATCAAGGTCGGTTTCGAGATCACCTATGCCGCGCCGCAGCCGACGCCGATGGTGATCATGCTCGCGATCCATCCCTCGCGCCGGGCCGACATCATCGGCAGCGAGACCATCACCGCCGAGCCGAATGTGCCAATCGGCTTCTACCGCGACACCTTCGACAACATCTGCGGCCGCCTGGTCGCGCCGGCCGGCGGGGTGACGCTGAAGGGCCGCGCGCGGGTGCGCGATTCCGGCGCGCCGGACGCGGTGAACCCGGCGGCGCAGCAACTGCCGATCGACAAGCTGCCGGACGATCTGCTGCTCTATCTGATGCCGAGCCGCTATTGCGAGACCGACAAGCTCAGCGATATCGCCTGGTCGCTGTTCGGCAAGACGAAAGCCGGCTGGGAACGGGTGCTGGCGATCACGACCTTCGTGCATGACCACGTCACCTTCGGCTACCAGCACGCCCATCACATGAAGTCGGCGCATGACGTCTACGAGCAGAAGAGCGGGGTATGCCGCGACTTCGCGCATCTGGCGCTGACCTTCTGCCGCTGCATGGGGATTCCGGCACGCTATTGCACCGGCTACATGGGCGACATCGGCATTCCGCCCGAGCCGTTCCCGATGGATTTCTCCGGCTGGTTCGAGGCCTATCTGGCCGGACAATGGTACACGTTCGACGCCCGCCACAACGTCCCGCGCATCGGCCGCATCCTGATGGCGACCGGCCGCGACGCCGCCGATGTCGCGCTCTCGACGAGCTTCGGGCGGATGGAATTGAAGAAGTTCGAGGTGGTCAGTGACGAGGTGGCGGCGTAGGGGGCCATCGCCACCTCCCGTCATTCCGCCTTCGCTCGCTTGACGCTCGCGTCCGAGAATGACAGTCACACTGGATGACCTCCGACCTCCTCTTCGTCTACGGCACGCTGATGCGCGGCTTCGACCATCCGATGGCCAAGCTGCTCGCAGCCAATGCCGATTTTCTCGGCGAAGCCACCTGCCGCGGCCGGCTCTATTGCGTGACGCACTATCCGGCGCTCGTGCTTTCCGACGATCCCGCCGACATCGTGCATGGCGAACTGTTCCGCCTCCGCGCGCCCGAGGAACTGTTGCGCGAGTTCGACATGTACGAAGCCTGCGGCGAGGGTTTTGCAACACCGACCGAATATGTCCGCGAGCCGGTTCGCGTGACACCCGGCGACGGCGCGGTCAATGAGGCCTGGACCTATCTCTACAACTGGCCGGTGACGAAGTTGTCACGGATCGAGTCGGGACGGTTTGTGGCGAGATAGCGGTCCAAATCCATCTGCCGTCATTGCGGGCTCGCGCCTTGCGGCGTATTCCGGAATGACGGCGGAGAGAGAGCCCGACGTTTCACGCGCGCTTCTTCGACGTCTGCTCCATATACGAGCGCAGCACCGCGTTGATGCGGCGCTGATAGCCATCGCCCTCGCGCTTGAAGAAATCCAGCACGTCCTCGTCGAGGCGGATCGAAATCGCCTTCTTCTTTGCCGGGATTACCAGCACCGCATCCGACCAGTCGATATTCTCGAACTCCTGCCAGTCCGGATCGTCCTTGATTGCGGCTTCGATCTCTTCGTCGGTCAAGGCATCGACCCGCGCCCAGTCAGTCTTGCCCTTGCGGCGGTCGCCCCAATTGCGTGTGACGATACGTTCTTTCTTCATTCTTCCTTGCGCGGCGCGACGAGATGATCCGGATGACTTCTGCTCGCCGCGTGAAAACGACGGCGATCAATTTATTTTCCAGAGAACCTATCGCGATCCAACGCTCCTCATCGTTGCGGGCCGACCGACGAAGAAGAACAGGTCCATAGAAGATCCTCGTCGCATCCTCGAAGTCGATACCGTGCTTTTGCCGATTGGCTTTGCTCTTGTCCTCGTCCCATTCGAACCCGGCCGGCGCGAGAAATTCCAGCGACGCGTCGGGCATCTGAGCAGACCCTATCGTATGTACAAATGTATTTCATTTCAAGACAAGGGAATTGTGGATATGGACGGAACATATCATGAACATTAGATTTGCAAATTGCAAGGGTCGCCCGATCAGCCTCTCTGGAAACGGCCTCGATGTTGGTTTGATCAATGCGCTTCACGCCCCAGCTTCTCGATGAGATTCGCGCCCGGCTTCCGGTGTCGGAGGTGGTCGGCCAGCGCGTGAAGCTGAAGCGGGCGGGGCGGGAGTGGAAGGGGCTGTCGCCGTTCCAGCAGGAGAAGACGCCGTCCTTCACGGTCAACGACCAGAAGGGTTTTTACCACGACTTCTCCTCCGGCAAGCACGGCACGATTTTCGACTTCGTGATGGAGACCGAAGGCGTCTCCTTCCCTGAGGCGGTGGAAAAGCTCGCCGCGATGGCAGGCGTGGCGCTGCCGGTGCATAGTCCCGAGGCCGAGCGCCACGAGCAGCGCCGCAAGACGCTTTACGACGTCATGGAGCTCGCGGCAAAGTTCTTCGCCGACACGCTGGCCTCGCGCACCGGTGCGAAGGCGCGCGGCTATCTTGCCGACCGTGCGATTTCGCCGCAAACGCAACTGCAATTCCGTCTCGGCTACGCAGCGCCGGAGCGCTTTGCGCTGAAGGAGCATCTCGGCTCTCAGGGCGTCCCGGTCGAGGACATGGTGGAGGCGGGGTTGTTGGTCTCGGGAGAGGACATCCCCGTGCCATGGGACCGCTTCCGCGACCGCGTGATGTTTCCGATCACCGATCTGCGCGGCCGGGTGATCGCCTTTGGCGGCCGCGCGCTGGAGAAGGACGTCCCCGCCAAATACCTGAACTCGCCGGAGACGCCGCTGTTTCACAAGGGTGACAATCTCTACAACCTCACGACCGCGCGGCAGGCCGCGCATAACGGCGCGAACCTGATCGTGGTTGAGGGCTATGTCGACGTCATCGCCATGGTGACGGCAGGCTTCGCCGGCGCCGTCGCGCCGCTCGGCACCGCGCTGACCGAGAACCAGCTCGCGCTGCTCTGGAAGATGGCGGACGAGCCGATCCTCTGCTTCGACGGCGACCGCGCCGGGCAGAAGGCGGCATGGCGCGCCGCCGACCTCGCCCTGCCGCATCTCAAGCCTGGCAAGAGCTTGCGCTTTGCGCTGTTGCCGGAGGGGCAGGACCCCGACGATCTCGTGCGCCAGAGCGGGCGCGGCGCGATGGAGGACGTGATCTCCGCTTCCCGCCCGCTCGCCGACATCGTCTGGTCGCGCGAGCTCGAAGGCGGCAATTTTGCCACGCCCGAGCGCCGCGCCGCGCTGGAGGCCCGCATCGGCGAGCTCGCCAATTCCATCCGCGACGAGGTGGTGCGGCGCTATTATCGGCAGGATCTCGTCGAGCGATTGCAGCGGACATTTGCCCCGGAGCCGCCCCGCGGCTTCGCCGGCCAAAGATTCGGCCAAGCCGGGTTCGGCCGCGAATCACCTGGCCGGTTCGCGCCCCGTGCCCCCGGTTCCGGCAACCGATTCGCCCCCCGAAATGCCCGCGGACCGGTCGTTGCCCCCTCCCTCGCCCCCGGTCCCTACCAGGCCGCGAGCCCGCAGCTTGCGGCGAGCCCGATCATGCGCGGCCAGCGCTCGGCGCTGTCGCGGCGCGAGGCGCTGATTCTGCAATGCCTGGTCAACCATCCCTGGCTCCTGCACGACCATCTGGAGGAGGTGGCGGCGCTGGAATTGTCCCATCCCGAGGCCCACAAGCTGCGTGCCGCCATCATCGCGGCCTTCGCCAACGACCACCATCATTCGCCGGACCCCGACGAGCAGGCCGAAAAGATGCGGGCCGATCTCGAAGCCAGCGGATTTCTACCAACACTTCAACGGGTTGAGCGGGCGATCACGACCGGTGCGGTGTGGGGCGCGCGGGCCGGCGCGGCGCGAGAGGATGTTCTTTCCACCTGGGCCCAGCTCGTTGCCTTGCATCGGCAATGGCACTCCTTACTTAGGGAGCTGAAGGACGCCGAACTGGCTTTGGGCGAGGAGCCGAGCGAGGCGAATTTGGCTTGGCTGAAAGACGTCAAGGCCCGGATGGCGGAGGTTGACGGTACCGAGGCGCTGATCGAAGGATTTGGCGAGCTGTCCGGCCGGTTCCAGCGAAGCGTTTGAGCAACATTCCTGCGGATGGCGGTGTCGGGGCCGCAAAAAGACTCGCCAAACCCATGGTTTGGTTGCAAAAACAGGGTTCAGCGGCATAGCAGGCGAAGATCAGGACGGCAGACCAGCGAAGCGGGATTCGGGGGTGGCGAGGGGGTACGCCGCCCTTTTGTCGCGTTTTGAGAAATCGAGATGCAAGCGAACGTGGCGGCTCGGGACGGGGCCGCGCGCGTTTTGGAGAGCAATGAATGGCCAGCAAGGCAAAGACGCTGCAGGTGAAGGAAAAGGAAAAGGACGACAAGGCCGACGCGCCCGAGAAGGACGCGGCCGATGCGCCTTCGCCGTTGCTGGACCTCTCCGACGCCGCCGTCAAGAAGATGATCAAGCAGGCCAAGAAGCGCGGCTTCGTGACCTTCGATCAGCTCAACGAGGTGCTGCCCTCCGACACCACCTCGCCGGAGCAGATCGAGGACATCATGTCGATGCTCTCGGACATGGGCATCAAC
>NZ_JAFAVV010000941.1 GCF_019242285.1 Bradyrhizobium sp. | reverse complement strand
CCCAGATCATCATTCTGATAAATGACGGCAACCTTCGCATCAGGCTTGGTCTTCAGCAGATAGTCCGCATAGATCTTGGCCTCGACCGGTTGCGGCATCATGAACGTGGTCGTCCAGGGCAGGGTCTCGGGGTCGTCGAGCTTCGGCGTGCTGGCAAGCAGCAGGATTTGCGGAACCTGCTTGCTGTTCAGATATTTCGCTACCGCGAGACTGGTCGGTGTGCCGACCGATCCGACGATTGCCAGCACCTCGTCGTCCTCCACGAGCTTCCGCGTCTGCTGCACTGTCTTTGCCGGTGTGAAGGCGTCGTCGAGCGAGACGAGCGTCACTTCGCGTCCATTGACGCCGCCGGACGCGTTGATCATCTTGAGATAGGCCGCTTCGATACGGCCGAAGCGGCTCAGCGACGAGATCGGACCGCTGTAGGGAACCGTCTGGCCAATCCTGATCTCGGTGTCACTGACGCCGGGGCCATATTTCCTTTCCGCCGCCTTAGCCGGCGAGATGGCGACAACCGAAAGAGAGATGACAGCGAGGATCAGGGGCCGGATCATGGTAGTACCTCATACCTTGGAGGCTCTGTTCGGGAGCGAATTGCTTTCCCGGGCTGCAAGATGATGCTGTACACTCGCCTTTGTGTCCCGAAACTTTGCCGAAATTTTCCGAAAGCATGGCCACGAGGCGTCCGTGTTAAAGTCACCCTCAATCGCCGTCGGCGACCGGATCGTGGACCTGGTCCATGGGGTCTTGCTTGACGAGCGGGGCGATGTCGTTCCCCTGCGTCCGCGCGCCTGGGCGGTGCTGCGGCTGCTTGCGGCGCGGGCCGGTCGGTTGGTCGGCAAGGACGAAATCATGGACGAAGTCTGGTCTGACTGTGAGGTCACGGAGGATTCTCTCGTTCAGGCCATCGGCGACGTCAGGCGCGCTCTTGGAGATGCTGGCCGGTCGGCCCTGAAGACGCTGCCGCGCCGCGGCTACCTGCTGGTCGTCCAAGAAAGGCCACCCGATATTGAGGAAGTCACGCCGACGTCGACGCCACACCTGTCCATCATCGTTCTGCCATTCGCCAATATCGGCGGCGATTCTGCGGAGGACGATTTCGTCGACGGCGTAACGGAAAGCCTCACCACAGACCTCTCCCGCATCGCCGGGTCGTTCGTCATCGCACGGAACACCGCTTTTAGCTACAAGGGAAAAGCCGCCGACGTCCGGCAGATCGGCCGCGAGTTGAACGTGCGCTATGTTCTGGAAGGATCCGTTCAGCGCGCCGGCAACCGCTTTCGCCTGAATGCGCAACTGACCGACACCGAGACCGGAAGCCACATGTGGGCCGAGCGATTCGACAAGGAAGCGGGCGAACTGTTCGACATGCAGGACGAGATCGTGTCACGGCTGGCCAACACGTTGAATGCCGAACTCATCGCGGCCGAGGCGCGGCGGGCTGCACGGTCACCCCGCCCTGACGCGATGGACCTTTATTTCCAGGGCCGCGCTTTGCAGAACAAGGGCGTGACGCGCGCTCTTCTGACGCAAGCGGCGGATTTCTTCGCGCAATCCCTGGCGCTTGACCCCAGCAATATCGAAGCAGCGGTCGCCGCGGCACAGGTCGAAGTATCCGTGGGGTCGGCCTTTATGGCTGATGATGTCAACGAGCATTTTGGCATCGCAGAGACCGCTTTGAACACCGCGCTACGCCAAGCCCCTAACCATCCCAGAGCCCATATGCTGCTCGGCGCTGTGCTGATTCAGACGAGCCGCATCGCCAATGGAATCGCCCAGTGCCGACGGGCACTGGCGCTCGATCCAAATCTGGCCGACGCCCACGGCTTCATCGGCCTTGGCAAGTATCAATCGGGACAAAGCCAGGAGGTCGAAGGACATATTCAGGAGGCGCTCCGGATATCCCCACGCGATACACGTGCCTTCCTATGGTACATGTTTGTCGGGCTCGCCAAGTTGAGCGTCCACTTAGACCGCGAGGCAGTCGACTGGTTTCGTCGGAGCCTCGAACTCAACCGAAATCACGCGCTGTCTCATTTTCATTTTGCAATTGCGCTGGCGCTGGTGGGAGATCTCAAGGAAGCGAGATCCA
Source organism: Bradyrhizobium sp. (assembly GCF_019242285.1). Classification (GTDB taxonomy): domain Bacteria; phylum Pseudomonadota; class Alphaproteobacteria; order Rhizobiales; family Xanthobacteraceae; genus Bradyrhizobium. The sequence continues at coordinate 573 of NZ_JAFAVV010000941.1, read as the reverse complement.
TCGCGAAAGCAGGGCTCGTGCTCGATCCCGGCTTTACCATCCGCCGCTACCAAATAAACGCCAAAGGCGACAATCCGGTCTATCTCGCGCGACGCCAACGTTACTTTGAGGGTTTGCGGCTGGCTGGCGTGCCCGAATGCTAAGTGCAAGCCAAGGATAGAAGTGCGCTCGCCGACGATTTTTCAATGTCTGTTGTGGGTCAAAGGACTAAGCCGCTCGCGCGGTAGGGCGCCGGGGCTGGCGACGGAGGCAAGAGGATAGCGCAACGGGGCGTCCTGTCTTGAGATCGAGGGGTTCGACAACCTCTTTCAAGACAGGAGCATCCCCAATGACCAAGCAGGCCATCAGCCCGTTGCGCCAGCGCATGATCGAAGACATGGCGATCCGCAGGCTCTCGCCGAAGACCCAACATGACTACGTGCAAAGGGTCAAGGACTTCGCGATGTTCCTCGGCCGCTCTCCCGACCAGGCACAATCGGAGGACGTGCGGGGCTTCCGGTTGCATCTGGCGTCGATCGGCGCCCATGCGCCAAAGATCAACGCCACGGTCTCGGCGCTGCGGTTCTTCTTCAA
>NZ_JAFAVV010000637.1 GCF_019242285.1 Bradyrhizobium sp. | reverse complement strand
CGGCAGCGAGGGGGTCGACGGCGAGATTCTGAAATCCTGCGCCGATGCCAATTGCCCCGAGGAGAACATCGTCGAGCTCGCCAATGGCTGCATCTGCTGCACCGTGGCCGACGATTTCATTCCGACCATGCAGACCTTGCTGGCGCGCGAAGTGCGGCCCGATCACATCCTGATCGAGACGTCCGGGCTCGCGCTGCCGAAACCGCTGCTGAAGGCGTTCGACTGGCCGGAGATTCGTTCGCGCATCACAGTCGACGGCGTGATTGCGCTGGCGGATGCCGAAGCCGTCGCCGCCGGCCGCTTCGCGCCGGACCCGGCCGCTGTCGATGCGCAGCGCGCGGCCGACGAGAGCATCGATCACGAGACGCCGCTATCGGAAGTGTTCGAGGACCAGGTCTGCTGCGCCGACATCGTGCTGCTCACCAAGGCCGACCTCGCCGGCGAGGCGGGACTTGCGGCGGCGCGGCGCGCGATCGAGGCCGAGGTGCCGCGGTCGATCCCGATGCTGGCGGTCACCGACGGCGCGATCGACCCACAGCTCATTCTCGGGCTCAATGCGGCGGCCGAGGACGATCTCGCGGTGCGGCCGTCGCACCATGACGGCGAGGAGGAGCATGAGCATGACGACTTCGACTCCGTCGTCGTCGAATTGCCCGAGGTTACTGATATCGAATCGCTGGTTGATTCGATCGCGCGGCTGGCGCGCGAGCAGAACGTGCTGCGGGCCAAGGGCTATCTCGCGGTGAAGGGCAAGCCGATGCGGCTGCTGGTGCAGTCGGTCGGCGAGCGCGTGCGCCACCAGTTCGATCAGCCCTGGGGTGCGCGGCCGCGGCGCTCCAGGCTGGTCGTGATCGGCGAGCGCGGCGACATCGACGAGCGCGCGATCAAAGCGAGGCTTGGTCTCTGATGCACGTCGTCTTCCGCGAGAGTCATGGTCTGGAAAGTATTGGCCTGGAGGAGACCGCGACAGCAATCGATCTCGGTCAGGACCCGGCCGACCTCGTGGCGCTGTCGTTCTCCGACAGCGACCTCGCGGCATTCGCGGCCGGCTGGCGGCGCGGCCGCGCTATTCTGCCGTCGCTGCGGCTGGCGAATCTCACGGCGCTGCGCCATCCGCTCTCGGTCGATACCTATATCGAGCGCACGCTGGCGTCCGCGCGCGGCCTATTGGTGCGGCTGATCGGCGGCGAATCCTACTGGTCCTACGGCGTCGCCGCGCTGCATCAGCTTGCCAAGGCGCGCGGCATCGCGCTCGCGGTGCTGCCGGCCGACGGCCGCGAGGATGCGCGGCTCGACGCGCTCTCGACCCTGCCGCGCTCGACGCTGCGGCAATTGAAGGCGCTCTGCGATACCGGCGGCGCGATCGCGGCGCAGGCGGCGATCGCCCAGCTCGCGCTGGCCTCCGGGCTCTATGCCGGGCCGGTGCTGGGGAACGTCGAGCTTCCGGAAATCGGTTTCTATGATCCGGCCAGAGGTGCGCTCGACGCGCTGCCGGCGCTCGATCGGCGGCCGCTGGCGCTGGTCACCTTCTACCGCGCCTATCTCGCGGCCGCCGATACCGGCCCGGTCGATGCGCTGATCGAGGCGTTGCGGCAACGAGGCTTTGTGGCCTATGGCGTCTTCGCGCCTTCGTTGAAGACGCCCGGTGTTGCGGATTGGCTGCGATCGCAGTTTGCGGCGCAGCCGCCGGCTGCGATCGTCAATGCCACGGCGTTCTCGGCCATGGGCGAGGACGGCACCACTCCGTTCGATGCTTTGTCCTGCCCGGTGTTCCAGGTCGCACTGTCGACCGCCCGCCGCGAGGACTGGGCGGCTTCGCTGCGCGGCCTGTCGCCCGCCGATCTCGCCATGCATGTGGTGCTGCCGGAGATCGACGGCAGGATTCTTGCCGGCGTCGTCAGCTTCAAGTCGCTGGAAGCCCGTGATCCGGATTTGCAGGTCGCGCTCGCCGCGCATCGAGCGGATGAAGCGCGCGTCAGCGCCGCGGTCGCGCGCGTCGCGTCCTGGCGTCGGCTGGCGACGATGCCAGTGCGCGACAAGCGCCTCGCCATCATCCTGTCGAGCTATCCCGGCCGGCCGCATCAGCTCGCGCATGCCGTCGGCCTCGATGCGCTGGCCTCGGTGGAAACGTTGCTCGGCGATCTCGCCGAGGCCGGCTTCGATGTCGCGGCCGGCGATGCGCTCGGCCGGGCGCTGGGTGAGGCGAGGATCACCTGGAGCGTCGCCGACTATCGCGCCGCGCTGTCGAAACTCTCGCCGCAATTGCAGGACAGCGTCGCGCAGGCATGGGGCGCGCCGGAAGATGATGCGCAGGTCGAGGGCGGCCTGTTTCGTTTCGCTGCCATCCGCCGCGGCAATGCCGTCATCGCCGTGCAGCCCGAGCGCGGCGTGGTCGCGCAGCGCGAGGCCGACTATCATGATCTCTCGCGCACGCCGCGCCACGCCTATGTCGCGTTCTATCTCTGGCTCCGAAGCCAGAGCATCGATGCGCTGGTCCACATGGGGGCGCATGGCACGCTGGAATGGCTGCCGGGCAAGTCGGTGGCGCTGTCGGAGGATTGCTGGCCCGAGGCCCTGATCGGCGACCTGCCGGTGATCTATCCCTTCATCGTCAACGATCCCGGCGAGGCGGCGCAGGCCAAGCGGCGGATCGGCGCCGTCACCATCGGCCATCTGCCGCCGCCCTTGGTGCCGAGCCTGTTGCCGCGCCACCTGGTCCGG
>NZ_JAFAVV010000695.1 GCF_019242285.1 Bradyrhizobium sp. | reverse complement strand
TCACGATCGAGGGCATCGCCAAGGGCGACGAGTTGCACCCGATGCAGGCGGCGTTCCGCGACAATCACGGCCTGCAGTGCGGCTATTGCACCCCGGGCATGATCATGTCGGCGATCGACATCGTGCATCGCCATAGCGGCAAGCTCGACGAGCCGACCGTCCGCCATGAGCTCGAAGGCAACATCTGCCGCTGCACCGGCTACCACAACATCGTCAAGGCGGTGCTGGATGCCGCCTCGCGCATGCAGATCGCGCAGGCCGCCGAGTAGCGGCGCCTCGATCGTTCAGTTTTTTCCAAATCCCCGCTGCGTTTCGATGGAAATGGCGGGACAACCAACTCCGGCAGGGAGATCAGGACATGGGTGTTGAAGGCATCGGCGCGAGCGTCGTGCGCAAGGAGGACAAGCGTTTCATTACCGGCAAGGGCCGCTACGTCGACGACGTCAAGCTGGTGGGCATGACATTCGCCCATTTCATCCGCAGCCCCCACGCCCATGCCAGGGTCAAGGGCATCGATTCCGCCGAGGCGATGAAGATGCCGGGCGTGATCGCGGTCTTGACCGGGCAACAGATCGTCGACGACAAGGTCGGCAATCTGATCTGCGGCTGGGCCATCACCTCGAAGGACGGCTCGCCGATGAAGATGGGCGCGTGGCCGGCGATGGCGCCGGAGACCGTGCGCTTCGTCGGACAAGCGGTCGCGGTCGTGATCGCCGAGACCAAGAACCAGGCCCGCGACGCCGCGGAGGCCGTGGTCGTCGATTACCAGGAGCTGCCGGCGCTGACCGACATGCGCGCGGCGATCAAGCCGGGCGCGGTGCAGCTTCACCCGGAGGCGCCGGGCAACGTGGTCTACGACTGGGCGCTCGGCGACGAGGCCGCGGTCAACGCCGCCTTCGCCAAGGCCGCCAATGTGGTGACGCTGGAGCTGACCAACAACCGCCTGGTGCCGAACGCGATGGAGCCGCGCTCGGCGGTGGCCGACTACGACACAGCCGAGGAGCACTTCACGCTCTACACCACCTCGCAGAATCCGCACGTCGCCCGCCTCGTGCTGTCGGCGTTCTACAACATCGCGCCCGAGCACAAGCTCCGCGTGATCGCCCCCGACGTCGGCGGCGGCTTCGGCTCCAAGATCTACATCTATCCGGAGGAGATGGTGGCGCTGTGGGCCTCGAAGAAGGTCGGCCGCCCGGTGAAGTGGACCGCCGACCGCTCGGAAGCCTTCCTGACCGACGCGCACGGCCGCGACCACATCTCCAAGGCCGAGATGGCGTTCGACAAGGACAACAAGATTCTCGGCCTGCGCGTGAAGACCTACGCCAATTTCGGCGCCTACATGTCGCTGTTCTCCTCGGCGGTGCCGACCTATCTCTATGTCACGCTGCTGTCGGGCCAATACGTCATCCCGGCGATCTATGCCGAGGTGATGGGCGTCTACACCAACACCACGCCGGTCGACGCCTATCGCGGCGCGGGCCGGCCCGAGGCGAGCTACCTGCTGGAACGCATGATGGAGACCGCGGCGCGGCAGCTGAAGGTCGATCCGGCCGAGCTGCGCGCCAGGAACTTCATCAACCAGTTCCCGTACCAGACGCCTGTCATCATGGCCTATGACATCGGCGACTTCCACGCCTCGCTCGACGCCGCCAAGAAGGCGATCGACTATGCCGGCTTCGCCGCGCGCAAGGCCAAGGCCAAGCAGGACGGCAAGCTGCGCGGCATCGGCGTCTCCTGCTACATCGAGGCCTGCGGCATCGCGCCCTCCAAGGCGGTCGGCAGTCTCGGCGCCGGCGTCGGCTTGTGGGAATCCGCCGAGGTCCGCGTCAACCCGGTCGGCACCATCGAGGTCCTGACCGGCTCGCACAGCCACGGCCAGGGCCACGAGACGACGTTCTGCCAGCTCGTTGCCGACCGCATCGGCGTGCCGAGCAGCCAGGTCTCGATCGTCCATGGCGATACCGACAAGGTGAAGTTCGGCATGGGCACCTACGGCTCGCGCTCGATCGCGGTCGGCGGCGTCGCCATCGTCAAGGCGATGGAGAAGGTCGAAGCCAAGGCAAAGAAGATCGCGGCGCACGCGCTGGAAGCATCCGAAGGCGACATCATCATCGAGAACGGCGAGTTCAAGGTGACCGGCACCGACAAGTCGATCGCGC
>NZ_JAFAVV010000607.1 GCF_019242285.1 Bradyrhizobium sp. | reverse complement strand
GCTCGACTTGCATGTGTTAAGCCTGCCGCCAGCGTTCGCTCTGAGCCAGGATCAAACTCTCAAGTTGGACTTGAAACTTTGAGCCGGCTGATCACAACGTTTGACGAGGTCCCACCATTTTTGATCGAACGCGATTCACATCGCGAGCGACCCAACCTCAATGAAGAGGCTGTGGTGTAACCTTATTCAAAACGTGTACCGCCGAAGTCTTTCGTCCAGTCCGAAGCAACGGAAGCTTGCGCTTTCGCAACCCCGAGACTCGCAAGGACTCCGCCGTCCACGTTTCTCTTTCTTCATCTTCACTTGTCAAACAGCCCGGGGCCAGAACCCCTCTCCCGTAGAAGGGAGCAACCGGAAGGACCGATCTCGACGGCAAATCACAACCGATTCTCTACCGGTTGTTCTTCACTCATCGAAAATGAGGAGCTTCACGGGGCACGAGTACCTGCCTTGGCCGGGGGCCAATGCAGTGCCGCGCTCAGTGGCCGCCTTATAGGCCGCCCCGTTCGGCCTTGTCAACGGTCATTGTCAACAAATCGTCGCATCGGCCCAAGTATTTTTGCGGTGCAAAGAAGCCTTGATCGTTGAAGACTTTACGCCGTACTTGAGCCACAATCCTGCGACGTTCTGACTCTAGTTAATGATTTGAATCGCCGGATGCCAGTGGGGGCGCTCGGCGTTGTGAGTTGGGGACCGGCAGCCGGAGATGTTCCGTCGCTGCTCCTCGGTGGGCCGAACAGACGTCGAAAGACCTTGGATAGCACTGTTGTTCCCGATTGCGGCCGGCTCGCTTGCCTGATCTTTGGACGACTTTGCAGTATGCTTTACTTCCGATGGCCTCAATTGCGAGGCGCAGGCGGTTTCGGGCGGGTGTTGAGGTTTGGCCCGGACGTGATCGGTGAAGTTGGGGGACATCGGATTGAACCACAGGACACCGCGCGGGGGTGGTTACGGACGCGGGATCGGGATCATTGATCTCGGTCACGAGCCACCGCTTTCGGTGGACGGCAGCGAGGCCGCGGTGATCGATCGCCGTCGCGTCTCGGTGCAATGGTTCAGCGGCACGATCCTGACCGGTCTGTGCGGCGCGGCCCTGATCGGCGGCGCCGTTTTCGCTTCGCTCGACGGCGAGATGACTTTCGCGCGCGTGCCGGAACGGGTCGAGAGCGCGCTGCGCGGCGCGTTCGGCGCCAACGACCGCAGCGCCAGCCTGCACAAGAGCGACCGCCTGCCGCCGCCGAGCGAGGCGACCGCCTCGCGCAACGTGGTGCGGGTTTCGACCGTCACGCGCGTCGGCAACCGCGACGTGGTCCGGGTGCGGCCCTTCATCCGCATCGCCGGCAACCTGTCGATGAGCACGAGCGATCTCTCCGCCAAGATCCCCCCCTTCAACGCCCAGCGCCTGCTCAACGATTCCAACCCCCAGGCCGCCGCCGACGATGCCGCGACGGCCGACGCCGCCGAGCCCGACGCCGAGGTGTCCTTCGTCACCAAGGATCTCGCCCAGGTGCTGCCGAAGGCGAAGGTCGCAGCCGTCGTCGCCCTCGACGACGTCCTGATGCGGGTCCGCGACGCCGCCAACTGGCGCGGCAATGGCGGCGTCGTGCGCTATGCGCTCGCCAACGCCACGGCGGATGCGACCGGCGCGACCCAGACCGACTTCAACAAGATGGGCTACGCCGCCGAGAGCGTGCCGTCCGACCCCTATGCCGGCTTCGAGACGCGCGTGGTGCCGGAGAACGTCACCCTGCTGCCGAAGACCAAGGAGCAGGTCACCGGCGGCAACGCGGTCGGCGAGCGCGTTCATGTCGTGAAGAAGGGCGACAGCGTCGGCTCGGTGCTGCGCGATCTCGGCGCCACGCCGGACGAGATCAAGGCGATCACCGCCGCGCTCGGCGGTCGCGGCCGCGACGGTGGCGTGAAGGAAGGCGAGAAGCTGCGCATCCTGATGGCGCCGACCAGCGCCGAGCCCGGGGCCAGGCTGCAGCCCTGCCGGGTCGTCGTCGCCAACGACACCACGGTCGAGGCGGTGACGGCGCTCTCCGATCTCGGCCGCTATGTCGCGGTCGACGTTGCCAGCATGAACACGGTCAGCGAGACGGCCAGCGCCACGAGCAGCAGCACCGACGACGAGGACGACGACGGCAGCGGCGTCCGCCTCTACCAGAGCATCTACGAGACGGCGCTGCGCAACAAGCTGCCGACCCCGGTCATCGACGAGATGATCCGCATCTATTCCTACGACGTCGACTTCCAGCGCAAGGTGCAGCCGGGCGATTCCTTCGACGTGTTCTATGCCGGCGAGGACGAGGGCTCCAGCGCCAGCGACAAGAACGAGGTGCTGTTCGCTTCGCTCACGGTCGGCGGCGAGACCAAGAGATACTACCGCTTCCAGTCCCCCGACGACGGCGTGGTCGACTATTACGACGAGTCCGGCAAGAGCGCGAAAAAGTTCCTGGTGCGCAAGCCGGTCAACGACGCCATCATGCGCTCGGGCTTCGGCGGCCGCCGCCACCCGATCCTGGGCTACGTCAAGATGCATACCGGCGTCGACTGGGCCACCGCCTACGGCACGCCGATCTTCGCCGCCGGCAACGGCGTGATCGAGAAGGCGGGGCTGGAGGGCGGCTACGGCAAATATGTCCGCATCAAGCACAATAACGGCTACGAGACCGCCTACGGCCACATGTCCGCCTTCGCCAAGGGCCTCGAGGTCGGCAAGCGGGTGCGGCAGGGTCAGGTGATCGGCTTCGTCGGTTCGACCGGCCAGTCGACCGGCCCGCACGTGCATTACGAGATCCTGGTCAACGGCCGCTTCGTCGACCCGATGCGCATCAAGCTGCCGCGCGGCCGCTCGCTGGAAGGCCCGATCATGGCGGGCTTCGAGAAGGAGCGCGACAGGCTGGACTCGATGATGACGGGCCGCGGCGCCAACGCCCGCCTCTCCGACGCCGGCGGCCCGATCCAGATGAGCAACCGCTAACTTTCACGCCCAGTTCGAACAAAGAAGCCCTCGCCGCCAGCGGCGAGGGCTTTGACGTCTCGGAGCCACCGTCAGTTCAGCTTGCGCTTCGGCAGCGGCGCCTCGAAGGGCGCGATCTCGGCGGTCTGCGGCGCCTTGCCGTTGAAGGTCAGCACGTTGCCTTCGCTTGATATCGCGACCTTGTCGCCGTCCCTCACCTCGCCGGCGAGGATCATCTCGGCCAGCGGATCCTGCAGATTGCGCTGGATCACCCGCTTCAGGGGACGCGCACCATAGGCCGGATCCCAGCCCTTGGCGGCGAGCCAGTCGCGCGCCGCGGCATCCAGCGTCAGCGTGATCTTGCGATCCTCCAGCAGCTTCGTGAGGCGGCCGAACTGGATTTCGACGATCCGGCCCATCTCGCTCTTCTGCAGCCGATGGAACAGGATGATCTCGTCGACGCGGTTCAGGAACTCGGGCCGGAAATGCGCCCGCACCATGCCCATCACCTGCTCGCGCACTGCAACCGTGTCCTCGCCTTCCGGCTGGTTGACCAGGAATTCCGAGCCGAGATTCGAGGTCATGATGATCAGCGTGTTGCGGAAATCGACGGTGCGGCCCTGCCCGTCGGTGAGCCGGCCGTCGTCGAGCACCTGCAGCAGCACGTTGAAGACGTCCGGATGGGCCTTCTCGATCTCGTCGAACAGCACCACCTGGTAGGGCCGCCGCCGCACGGCTTCCGTCAGCGCGCCGCCCTCATCATAGCCGACATAGCCGGGAGGCGCGCCGATCAGCCGCGACACCGAATGCTTCTCCATGTATTCGGACATGTCGAGGCGGACCATCGCGGTCTCGTCGTTGAAGAGATATTCCGCCAAGGCTTTCGTCAGCTCGGTCTTGCCGACGCCGGTGGGCCCCAGGAACATGAACGAGCCCATCGGGCGGTTCGGGTCCTGCAGGCCGGCGCGCGAGCGGCGCACGGCGGTCGCGACCGCGCGCACCGCCTCGGCCTGGCCGACGACGCGCCTGGCGAGAGCGTCCTCCATCTTCAGGAGCTTGTCCTTCTCGCCCTCCAGCATCTTGTCGACGGGCACGCCGGTCCAGCGCGAGACCACCTGCGCGATGTGGTTGGCGGTGACCGCCTCCTCCATCATCTCGCCGGCATTCTCCTTGGCCTCGATCTCGGCCAGCCGCTTCTCGAGCTCGGGAATCCGGCCATAGGCCAGCTCGCCCGCCTTCTGGTA
>NZ_JAFAVV010000541.1 GCF_019242285.1 Bradyrhizobium sp. | reverse complement strand
GCTGCTCGATCGCGACGACAGCCCCTGGTATCCGACCGTGCGGCTGTTCCGGCAGGGTCCCACGCGCGATCATGGCGAAGTTCTGGACCGAGTCAGCGGCGAGTTGAGCCGGCTGATCGCCGGGCGGTCGAGGAAACAACCCCGATGAATCGACGGGACCGCCGGGCGGGTGTGGAGAAGTCCAGGCCGGCAGCCGCCGGCCAAGGCGCCACCGTGCTCTATGAGGACGGCATGCGCCATCTGCGCGCCGACCGTCCTCTCGACGCGCAGCTTTGCTGCCGGCAGGCGTTGGCCGTCGACGCCAACCACGCCGACGCGCTGCATCTGGCGGGACTGCTCGCGCTGCACACGGGGCAGCTCGATGATGCCATGGAATGGACGGCCCGCGCCGTCCGGCAGCAACCCAAGCCGGAATACCTTGTGACGCTCGGCACCGTGCTGAGACAGCAGGGACGGCTCGAAGAGGCGCTGAAGGCGTTCGACAAGGCGGTGCAGCTCAAGCCCGACGCGGTGTTCCTGTGGATGGCGCTCGGCAACGTGCTGGTCGACCTGAACCGCGCCGATCAGGCCATCCTGGCCTTTCAGCATGTGCTGAAGCTCGATGGGCAACACCGAGACGCGGCCTACAACGCGGGGTCGCTGCTCTGCCAGTCCGGCAGGCCGGAGGAGGCGCTGACCCACCTCGATCTCGCCGACCGGCTGAGGCCCGATCATGCCCCGACCTTGCAGATGCGGGCGCTGACGCTGTTCAGCCTCGACCGTTTCGAGGAGGCGCTCGCCGATATCCGCCGCGCCCAGGCGCTCGATCCGCCGCAGGCCGACATTTGCAATAATCTCGGCGTGTTCCTGCACCGGCTCGGCCGCGACGCCGAGGCGCTGCCGTGGTTCGAGCGCGCGGTCGCGCTGCGGCCGGACTACGTGGCCGCGCATTCCAACCGGGCCAATTCGCTGGTCCACCTTCGCCGCTTCACGGAAGCCTTCGCGGCCTATGACCAGGTCAAGGTGATCGAGCCCGGCAATGCCGATGCGGACTGGGCGGTCGCGCTGCTCCATCTTCTGATGGGAAACTTCGAGCCCGGCTGGATCGGGCGGGAGGCACGATGGAAAATCCCGAGCCTGCCGATCGCGCGTTTCAGTTTTGCCCAGCCGATGTGGCTGGGGAAGGAGACGATCGCCGGCAAGACCGTCCTCGTCCATGTCGACGAGGGGCTCGGCGATACCATCCAGTTCGTGCGCTATGTGCCGATGGTGGCGGAGCTTGGCGCGCGCGTGCTGCTGGTGGTGCCCGATGCCCTCTGCGCCCTGCTGCGGGATCTTCCCGGCGTGTCGCAATGCCTGCCGATGTCGCACGCTGCGACTTTGCCGCCATTCGACATGTACATACCGCTCGACAGCCTTCCGCTGGCGTTCGGGACGAGGCTGGATACCATCCCGGCCACGACGCCCTATCTGCCGCTTCCGGCGCCGGCGCGCCGGCAGGTCTGGGAAGACAGGCTTGGCCCACACGACCGGATGCGGATCGGCCTGGTCTGGTCCGGCAATCCCAAGCACAAGAACGACCACAACCGTTCGCTGCCGTTCCACGTCCTGGCGCCGATCCTCGACCTCGACGCAACCTTCGTCAGCCTGCAAAAGGACCCGCGGTCATCAGACCAGACGGCCTTGCGCGCGCGCCGCGAGATCGTCGACCTGACGGAGCATCTCACCGACTTCGTCGAGACCGCCGCACTCGCCTGTTGCTTCGACCTCATCATCACCGTCGACACCAGCATGGCGCATCTTGCCGCAGCGCTGGGCCGGCCGACCTGGATCCTGCTGCCCTACATGCCCGACTTCCGCTGGCTGCTCGATCGCGACGACAGCCCCTGGTATCCGACCGCAAGGCTGTTCCGGCAGGATCTCGCGCGCGACTATGGCGAGGTGATCGCAAAGGTGCGAGCCGAGTTGAAGGCGAAGATCGCGGCATGGCCGGGCAGGTCCGGCTGATCGGCGCAGCTATCACCGCCGCAGCGGCTTCATCGCTTCGTCGCAGAGCCGTGCCTGCCAGCCGTGGCGTTCGAGCTCGGGATCATCGTGCTCCTCCTCCGGCCAGCCGATGCAGAGATAGGCGATGAAGCTCCACTGCACCGGCAGGTCGAGGATGGTGCGGACGGCCTCGGGATCGAGGATCGAGACCCAGCCGACCCCGAGCCCTTCGGCGCGCGCGGCGAGCCACAGCGTCTGAACCGCAGCGACCACCGAATAGCGCAGCGTCTCCGGCATGGTCTGGCGTCCGAGGCCGTGACCTGCGGAGGTTGCCTCGTCGGCACAGACCGCAAGATGCACCGGCGCCTGTGCCAATCCCTCGAGCTTCAGCCGTGCGTAGCGCGCCTGGCGCTCGCCCGCATAGCCCTCGAGCGCGGCGCGGTTGGCCCTGGCAAAATTGTCTGAGATCGCCGCGCGCCGCGCCGGCGTCTCGACCAGGACGAAACGCCAGGGCTGGCTCAGGCCGACCGAGGGCGCATGGACGGCGAGCGACAGCAATCGCTCGACGAGATCCGGATCGACGGCGGTGTCGGGTCGAAACCTGCGGACGTCGCGCCGCCAGCGCACGAGCTCGGCGAATTGCGCGCGGAACGGCGCATCGAAGCGTGGCGGTCGTGTAGATTCGCGGGTCATGCCGATGAGATGCGGGGACATAAGCGCCCTTCGCAGGCATTAGCACAGGAACCCGCGCGGCCGGAAGCGGCCGGCCTCAGTTGAAGGCGAGGCGGTGGTGGTCCTGCCGCTTCGACCAGGAAATGTAGTAGGCGACCCCGGTCATGATCGCGAGTCCCGCCACGCTGACCAGAACCTGCATCAGAAGCGAGTTCGGTCCGGTGACCAGCACGAGGTGGCCGGCAAAGGACAGGAACACGGCGATGCAGAACACCGCGATCCACTGCTCGCCGCACTTCATGATCGGTTGCAGGAGCCTCCAGCGCAGCGGCGCGAAATCGCGCGGCACGAAATAGCTGAATACGAAGGCGAGCGCGAGCAGATGCAGCACGCGTGCCGGCGCGAGGTTCTCCCGGCCGTCGGGCGTGATCGGGCCGAAGCCGATTCCGACGTCGGGCATCAGCTTGGCATAGGCGGGTGCGTGGTAAACGACCGCCACCCCGAGCGCCAGCACCAGATAGCCGACCGCCGCGGCCCGCAGCGGCCGCAGGCCGTGGAGCATTCGCGTCAGCTCGGCGCCGTTGAGGGCGAACCACGCCCCCAGCACATACAGGAGCTGCCAGCAGAACGGGTTGAAATACCAGGTTCCCGAGGGGAACGAGGGCAGGCTCCAGTCGAACTGCCGCGCCGCGCAGTACAGCAGGACGGAGCCGGCCAGGGTCCAGTTCGGCCGGCGCAGCATCAGCCACAGCACCAGGGGGAAGAACGTCATCAGCGGGATGAACAATTGCAGGGTGTCGAGGTTGAGCGGCTTGGCCTGCAGCATCAGGCCGTGCAGCAGCGTCCGCGCCGGGTGGTCGACGAATCCGGTGATGTTGTACTCGTCGAACATCTCGGGGGCGGCATATTCGGCGGCGGTGCTGCCGATGACGTCCACATAGATCACGAACAATACGATGTAGGCGGCATAGAGCTTCCACACCCGCGCGAGAATTCGCGTCGCCGTCACGACGAACGAGCGTTCGATCGCCATCCGGCCGAAGAAGATCGCTGCCGCGTAACCCGCCACGAACACGAACACGTCGGTCGCGCCGCTGAAGCCGAAGTTCCGCAGGGTCACCAGGTTGACGACATTGTTGGGGATGTGGTCGAGGAAAATGAACCAGTTGGCGAGCCCGCGCAGGAACTCGATGCGCAGATCGGACCCGCACCGCTCCAGATGGGATTTGATCGATTGATTCATGTAACCGGGAAGCTCGAAAAGCCGACAAATATCTAGAATCAGTTGCCGCAGAATCTAGACGGGCAGCCCTATCAACTCTGAATAGACTTTGCGTGAATGCGCGATCTTGCGCGCCACCCGAGGCGCCGCGGCCACGCTGATTGGTTAACGGTCGTCATGATGACGTCCGCAGATACCGCCTGGCGCCGGCGCGAGCGGCTGGCCGGCATGCGGGTCGCCAGTCGACGACGGGCCCGACATGGGCCGGCGTTCCGATCCGGTCTGGCGGAAAGCTGCCCGCAGCCCGACTGGTCAAGCCGCCGTCGCACCGTGGCCGGCCGCGCCTGCCGCGCCCAGCAGTGCCGACTCCTCGGCGGTTATCTCAGCGATCTGGTCGGGGCGAATGTCTGCGGGCATGGGCATGTTGCTTGGTGCATACGGCGTGTCGCGCACGCCGAATACGGTGCATTTCCGGCCGCGCTTCTCGATGGCGCTCCAATGCACGCGCTCGTTGACGTGCTCCTCGGCCGGATTCCGTCTGTTCATGAAGGCACCGTGCTCGATGGCGTCGGGCGAGAGGATGATGCGGCCATACGGAAAGGTCTCGTCGACGATCCAGCCCTTGGCGGAGTCGACGACCTCGCCGTCGATGTTGGGTCTGGTGACGGCTTTCACCCGCTCGACATCGAATTCCAGGCCCGTCAGGGCCTGCAGCCGCGCAATCATCCAGATCAGGGCCCTGTCGGACAGGCCCGCGTCGGGGTAGCCGCCGCCGATATTGCAGTGCACACCGGCGAACCACGTCTGTTCGACATGGGCCAGCGGCGGTTGCCCCTTGGGGGCCGTCCAGAACGTCGGGACGAACGGACGACGACGTTCGTCGACGGCAACGGCATGAAGACCGAAGTCGACATGCCTGCCGATCTCCGTGTCGTGAAAGCCCAGGAATGCCAGCGTGAAATAGCGGCCAAGCGCGGCCAGGCCGATGCCGGCGGGAACGCCGTAGGATCCGACCGTATCGAACACGCCGACGCACCTCACGCGCGGTGCGGGATCGACGGCATTTTGCGCAGCGGCGGTCTGGAAGGAATCGATGGCCTTCTGGTCGCCCGAGCTTGCCGGCTTTGCGCCGGCCCGGACCTCGGGGGCGACGCGGAAATGGTTCCAGACGACGTCAAAACCGTTCGGCCCGGGGGTGCGCTGGAGTCCCGAGGCGCCGATCAGCCCCGCCAAGGCCCGTGCGGCGTAGGCGCCGCGTGAAAAGCCAAGGATGAAGATCTGATCGCCAAGCGCGTAGTTTTCCACGACTTTCTGATAGCCTTCCTGCACGATTTTTCTCAAGCCGATCCCGATCGCACCGCCCAGCAGGCGCTTCAGCAGGTCAGGGTCGTTGCCGACGCCGTCGTGATAGAAGGCCCTTTGCTCGGTGCCGTCGGCGGCGACCGGCTTGATCAGCGGGGCTCCGGCGGCCTCGTAATTCGGGTCGAGCTTGGCGATATTGGTGTCATTGCCCTTGCCCTCGTCGTTCCACGTCCCGTCAATCAGGATGATGATCCGTTTCATGACAATCCTCCGTGCAGGCGAAGATTGATCGTATCACGGCTGGCCCGCTTGCCAGTGTGAACGACGTTGCTATATCGGAGCTTTCCGAGCATTCGGCATAGCCATCAATGAGCACGCAATGACTGCCACCGACGCCGTTACCCAGCCCTTTCAAGCCGAGGTTTCCGAACTCCTCCACCTGATGGTGCATTCGGTCTATTCGGAGACGGACATCTTCCTGCGCGAGCTGATCTCGAACGCTTCCGACGCTTGCGACAAGCTGCGCTACGAGGCAATCGCCAGGCCCGAACTGATCGGCGACGGCGAGGCGCCGAAAATCCGCATCATTCCGGACAAGAAGGCCGATAGGCTGACGGTCGCCGACACCGGCGTTGGCATGGACCGGCAGGAGCTGATCGACCATCTCGGCACCATCGCCCGCTCCGGTACCAAGGCGTTCGTGTCGAGGCTGGCCGAGGCCAAGGACGGCGCCAGCCTGATCGGGCAGTTCGGCGTCGGCTTCTACTCGGCGTTCATGGTCGCGGACCGCATCGTCGTTCACAGCCGGCGGGCCGGAAGCGCCGAGGTCTGGACCTGGTCGTCGTCGGGCGGGGCGGGGTTCGAGGTGGCGCCGGCCAGCGACGAGGATGCCAAGCGCGTGACGCGCGGCACCGAGGTCGTGCTGCACCTGAAGGCCGACGCCAGGAAATATCTGGAGGCGTACGAGATCGAGCGGATCGTCGGCGCCTACTCCGACAACATCCAGTTCCCGATCGAGCTGGTGCCCGAGGAGGGCGAGACGCGGCAGATCAATTCGGCGAGCGCGCTGTGGCAGCGCTCGAAATCGGAGCTGAAGCCGGAGGACTACGCGCAGGCCTACAAATCGATTGCCAACGCCTTCGACGAGCCGGCGATGACGCTGCATTATCGCGCCGAGGGCCGTTACTCCTACGTGGTGCTGCTGTTCGCGCCGTCGACCAAGCCGTTCGACCTGTTCGAGCCGGCGCGCAAAGGCAAGGTCAAGCTCTATGTGCGGCGGGTGTTCATCACCGATGATGCCGACCTGCTGCCGGCCTATCTGCGTTTCATTCGCGGCGTGATCGACAGCGAGGATCTGCCGCTCAACATTTCCCGCGAGATGCTGCAGAACAACCCGCAGCTCGCCCAGATCCGGAAGGCGGTGACGGGCCGCGTCGTCGGCGAGCTGGAGCAGCTTTCCGACAAGGAGCCCGAAAGCTTCGACAAGATCTGGGACGCCTTCGGCGCCGTGGTCAAGGAAGGCATCTACGAGGATTTCGAGCGACGCGAGAAGCTCCTGGCGCTGTCGCGTTTCGCGACCACCGCGAGCGAGCGGCGTTCGCTCAAGCAATATCTCGCCGAGATGAAGCCGAACCAGACCGAGATCTACTTCCTGGTGGGCGACAGCATCGAGCGGCTTAAATCCAACCCGCGGCTGGAGGCGGCCGCGGCGCGCGGCATCGAGGTGCTGCTGCTGACCGACCCGGTCGATGCGTTCTGGACCTCGGCACGGCTCGAGTTCGAGGGCAAGCCGCTGAAGTCGCTGAGCCAGGGCGATCTCAATCTCGACCTGATCCCGCTGGTCGATGACAAGGCCAGGGACGAGACCCGGCCGGAAGCGGACGAAGCGGAAACGATCGCGCTGATCAAGGCGAGCCTCGGCGAGCGCGTCACCGACGTGAAGGCCTCGACCCGGCTCACCACCAGCGCCTCCTGCCTGGTGGCCGGCAGCCATGGGCCCGATCGCGAGCTCGAACGGCTGTTGTCGCAGCAGGCGCGCGGCACGCGGAGCAAGCCGATCCTGGAGATCAATCTCCGCCATCCCCTGGTCGCCGCGATCGCGAGGGTCGGGGGCGGCGACAAGGCCGCCGCCGACGATCTGTCGCTGTTGCTGCTGGAGCAGGCGCAGATTCTCGACGGCGAATTGCCGGAAGACCCCTCGGCGTTCGCCTCGCGGCTCAACCGGCTGGTGCTGCAGGGCGTGGCCGGCTGATCGGCCGCGGCGAACCTACTCGGCAGCGTCCTTGAGCTGCTCCGAGGTCGCGGCGGCATCGCTCTTTCGCGTCGCGGTCCAGCGCGACAATGTGTTGGAAAGACGGTCGAGGTAGAGATAGACCACCGGGGTCGTGAACAGCGTCAGCATCTGGCTGACGATGAGGCCGCCGACCATTGCATAGCCGAGCGGCTGGCGGATTTCCGCGCCGGTCCCCCTGCCGAGCATCAGCGGCAGGCCGCCGAGCAAGGCTGCCATCGTCGTCATCATGATCGGGCGGAAGCGCAGCAACGCCGCCTTGCGGATCGACTCGCGCGGCGACAGATGCTGCTCGCGTTCCGCCACGATCGCAAAGTCCACCATCATGATGCCGTTCTTCTTGACGATGCCGATCAGCAGGATCACCCCGATCAGGGCGATCAGGCTGAAATCGAAACCGAACGCCATCAGGATGGCCAGCGCGCCGACGCCGGCGGACGGCAACGTCGAGAGGATCGTCAGCGGGTGGATGTAACTCTCGTAGAGAATGCCGAGGATCAGGTAGACCACGACCAGCGCGGCGACAATGAGCAGCGGGACGGTGCCGAGGGACTGCTGAAAGGCCTGCGCCGTGCCCTGGAAGCTCGAGCTGAGCGTGGCGGGCGCGCCCAGACCGGCCATCGCCTGTTGCACCGCGCCCGTCGCCTGGCCGAGCGCGACGCCCTCGCCGAGGTTGAAGCTGATGGTGACCGCCGGAAACTGGCCCTGGTGAGCGATCGCGAGCGGTCGCACCGGGACGGTGGTCCATTTGCAGAACACCGATAGCGGCACCTGTTCGCCGGTGATCGGCGATTTGACGTAGAGCTTGTCGAGCGTGTCGACCTTGCCCTGTAGCTCCGGCAGGATCTCCAGGATCACGTGGTAGGAGTTGAGCTGGGTGAAATATTGCGTGACCTGGCGCTGGCCGAAGGCGTCGTAGAGCGTGTCGTCGATCAACTGCGGCTCGATGCCGTAGCGCGCGGCGGTATCGCGGTCGATGGTCAGCGCGAGCGTCGTGCCCTCGGTCTGCTGGTCGGTTGCGACGTCGCGCAGCTCGGGCAGCGTCTGCATCCTGGCCAGGATCTTCGGCGCCCATACGTCCAGCTCGGCGAGATTGGCGTCCTGCAGCGTGAACTCGAACTGGGTCCGCGTGGCGCGGCCGCCGAGCCGGACGTCCTGCGAAGCCTGCAGATAGAGCCTGGCACCCTCGACCTTCTCCAGCTTCGGCCGCAATCGCGCGATGATCTGCTCGGCGCCGGCGTCGCGTTCGTCATGCGGCTTCAGCGTGATGTACATGCGTCCCGAATTCAGCGCGGTGCCGCCGCCGCCGACGAACATGGCGATCGATTCGACCGCGGGATCGGCCTGGACGATGCGACTGAGCTCCTCCTGCTTGCGCTCCATTTCGGCGAAGGAAATGTCCTGCGAGGCTTCCGACACGCCGGTCAGGAAGCCGTTGTCCTGCTGCGGGAAGAAACCTTTCGGAATGATGATGAACAGATAGACCGACAAGCCGACGGTGGCGAAGAAGATGCACAGCGTGATCAGGCTGCGCCGGAGCGCAAGATCGAGGCCGCGCTCATAGGCGTGCAGCATTCGTTCGAACAGGCGCTCGCTCCACCGGTAGAACGGCCCGTGACGGGTCTCGCTCTGGGCGCGCAGGAAGCGCGAAGCCATCATCGGGGTCAGGGTCAGCGAAACCATCATCGAGACGAAGATCGTCATCGCGAGCGTCACGGCGAATTCGCGGAACAGGCGGCCGATGACGCCGCCCATCAGGAGCAGCGGGATCAATACCGCCACCAGCGACACGCTGATCGACACGATGGTGAAGGCGATCTCCTTGGCGCCCTTGAAGGCGGCGGCCAACGGCTTTTCGCCATGCTCCACGTGGCGTGTAATGTTCTCCAGCATGACGATGGCGTCGTCGACAACGAAGCCGACGGCGATCGTCAATGCCATGAGCGAAAGGTTGTCGAGCGTGTAGCCGAACGCCCACATCAGCGCGCAGGCGCCGAGCAGCGCGAGCGGAACCGTGATCGCCGGGATCGCGGTGGCCCAGAAGCTGCGCAGGAAGACGAAGATCACCATGACCACCAGCGCGACGGTGATCATCAGCGTGATCTGGACGTCACTGACCGCCGCACGGATGGTGAGGGTGCGATCGCTGATGATCTTGATCTTGATGGCGGGCGGAATCGCCGCGATCAGGCGAGGAAGCTCGTTCTTGATCCGGTTGACGGTGTCGATGACGTTGGCGCCGGGCTGCTTGAAGATGACGAGGAATATCCCGCGCTTGCCATCGGCCCAGGCTGCCTGCTTCATGTCCTCGGGGCCGGCGATCGCCCTGCCGATGTCGCGGACCCGAAGGGGTGCGCCATTGCGGTAGGCGATGATGACGTCGTTCCAGTCCTTGGCATCGGTGAGCTGGTCGTTGGCGTAGATGGTGAAGGCGCGCTTCGCGCCGTCGATGTTCCCCTTCGGGGCGTCGACCGTGGTGATGGCGATCTGGCTGCGGACGTCCTCCAGCGACAGACCCTTGGCGACAAGCTTCGCGGGATCGACCTGGATCCGGATCGAAGGTTTCTGCTGGCCGCCGATGAACACCTGGGCGACGCCGGAAATCTGGCTGATCTGCTGGCCGAGTTGCACGTCGACTGCGTCGCTCAGCCGGATCAGCGGCACGACATCCGAGGTCGCCGACAACAGCAGGATCGGCGCATCCGCCGGGTTGACCTTGCGGTAGGTGGGCGGCGAAGGCAGGTTCTTCGGTAATTGGCCGCCGGCAGCGTTGATCGCGCCCTGGATGTCGTTGGCGGCACCATCGATATTGCGATTGAGGTCGAACTGGATGGTGATGGAGGTCGAGCCCAGCGAACTGGTCGAGGTCATCTGCGCGATGCCAGGTATCTGCGCGAGCTGCCGCTCGAGCGGCTGTGCGACCGAAGCGGCCATGGTTTCGGGGCTGCCGCCCGGCAGGCTCGCGGACACCTGGATGGTCGGAAAGTCGACCTGCGGCAGGGGCGCGACCGGCAGCAAGGGATAGGCCACCAGCCCGACGAACAGGATGCCGGCCATCAGCAGCGACGTTCCGATCGGATATCGGATGAACGGCGACGAGATGCTTTCGTTCATGCCCAGTTCCCGTTAACAACTGGCGCATCTTTTCCCGGAATGCCGGGAGCCGTGCTCGAAAGCCCAAGCACGGACGTGCGTTTTCCTCGCCTTGGTCGGGCGCATCGCCGCGGCAGCGACCGCCCTTTGAGACGGAGCATAGCCGCAAGGCACGCCGCTTCGCGAACGGAAATGCGGCCGAATCATTCGACCTTCGTCCTAGCGGCGGTCCATTGACCACCCGACGGAACCTTGTTCCGGGCGCTGCGGCGAAGCGGTTTCCTTTAACCTTCCCAGTTAACACCTGATCAGCCGAGATGGCCTATGGGGGAAGCCATGAGCACTGGCCTCGCCGATCGCCCGACCGAAAGCCCGATCCCACGCGGAAACCATTCGGCTGCGAAGAGCTGGCTGAGGGCGATCGAGCTGACGTCGCGCATCGAGGTCGATCCGCATCGGCTGTTTGCCGATGTGGTCGACGCATGGGCCGAGCGGCAGGGTGACCGTCCCGCGCTGATCTCGGATCGCGAGACGTTCACCTATTGCGCACTCGCGGCGCGCGCCAACCGCTACGCGCGCTGGGCGCTGTCGATCGGCGTGAAGGCCGGCGACACCATCTGCCTGATCATGCCGAGCCGGCCGGACTATGTGGCGGCCTGGCTCGGCATCAGCCGGGTCGGGGCCGTGGTGGCGCTGATCAACACCCGCCTGGTCGGCCCGTCGCTGGCGCATGGCATCAACGTTGCCAACGCGAGCCATATCGTCGTTGTGCGTGAGCTGGCCGACGCGCTCGAAGCGGCGCGGCCGCATCTCGATCGCGCCGCCAAGGTCTGGGTGCATGGCAGCGACGGCGATCTCGACGTCGCGCTCACCGCGTTCGACGGCGACCCGCTGTTGCCGGCCGAGCGCCGCGACGTCACGATCAGCGACCGCGCGCTCCTGATCTACACATCCGGCACCACCGGTCTGCCGAAGGCGGCCAGCATCAGCCATCGCCGCATCCTGAACTGGGGCGGCTGGTTCGCGGGGCTCACCGACGCCACGCGCAACGATCGGCTCTATGACTGCCTGCCGGTCCATCATTCCGTCGGCGGCATCGTCGCGCCCTGCAGCATGCTGTTTGCGGGCGGCTCCGTCGTGCTGGCGGAGAGATTCTCCGCAAGCCGGTTCTGGCCCGACATCGCGCGCTTCGATTGCACGATCTTCCAGTATATCGGCGAGCTCTGCCGCTACTTGCTGAGCGCTCCTCCTTCCGAGCTCGAGCGGCAGCACCGGCTGCGGCTCGCCTGCGGCAACGGCCTGCGCGGCGACATCTGGGAGGCGTTCCAGGCGCGCTTTGCGATCCCGCGCATGCTCGAATTCTATGCGGCGACCGAAGGCAATTTCTCGCTCTACAATGTCGAGGGCAAACCGGGCGCGATCGGCCGCATCCCGCCACTGCTCGCGCATCGTTTCCCTGCGGCAATCGTGCAGGTCGATATCGACAGCAGCGCCCCGCTGCGCGGCGTTGACGGACTCTGCATCGCCTGCGCCCGCGGCGAGATCGGAGAGGCCATCGGCCGCATCGGCACGGCGGACGAGGGCGGCGGACGCTTCGAAGGCTATACCGACGCCGCCGAGACCGAAAGGAAGATCCTGCGCAACGTGTTCGCGGATGGCGATGCCTGGTTTCGCACCGGCGATCTGATGCGGCAGGACGCGCAGGGCTATTTTCATTTCGTCGACCGGGTCGGCGATACGTTTCGCTGGAAGGGCGAGAACGTCTCGACCGGCGAGGTCAATGACGCCATTCGCGCCTGCGAGGGCGTGCTCGATGCGACGACCTATGGGGTCGAGGTGCCGGGCTGCGACGGGCGCGCCGGCATGTCCGCGATCGTGACCTGCGATCGGTTCGACCTGAGGACATTCGCCGATCATCTCGCGCGCCGGCTGCCACCCTACGCGCATCCCTTGTTCCTGCGCATGAGCGCGGCACTGGATTCGACCGACACCTTCAAGCAGAAGAAGCATCAACTGGCTCGGGACGGCTTCGATCCCTCCATTGTCCGTGACCCGCTCCATGTCCGTGACCCGCAGGCCGGCGACTATCGCCCGCTGGACAGCGACCTTCACGCGCGTATCACCGCCTGCTCGTTCAGATTTTAACGAATGGCATTTACCAACCAGCGCGAAAGTTCGTTCGCGCGCTGACCCCTTTCGTCGTTTGCGCTCTATCATGGCGGCGGCCCAATCCAGGGAAGAGGCGCGCCGATGTCGACGAGGTTGAGGATTTTCGCAGCGATGAAGCAGGTCGCCGAGGAGCAGCGGGTCACGTTGCCGCCGCTGGTCGACGATCTCTCGCTCCATGAGACCGGCTTCGATTCGCTCGCCTTCGCGATCCTGGTCGCCCGGCTCGAGGATGATCTCGGCATCGATCCGTTCACCATTGCGGAGGACGCAGCGTTTCCGCTGACGGTCGGGGATTTCGTCCAGGCCTACGAAAATGTCCCCGCGTGAATTCTTCGCGCTGCGCGACTATCTCAGCCCCGAGCTGAAGGGGCGGATGATCTCCGACGCGCGAGAGGCCGTGTCGCTGACCGGTGTCCTGCAGGAGAGCTGCATCGTCGGGCGCTCCAGCGAGCTTTCCGGACGCTCGGTGCTGCTCGCCGTTTCCGGGCAGTTGATGACCGCGCTGGCGATGATCGAGCTCGACGGCATCGCCCGGCGCCTCCTGCTTTGTCCGCCCGATCTCGATCCCAACCATATCCAGGCCCTGATCGACGACGTCGGCATCGACGCCATTGTCACCGACCGGCCGCGGCGCTGGTCGGACGCCGGCGTCTACCTGATCGTGGCGACGCGGGAGCCTGAGCGGGCGACCGGGAGGCCGAACCCGGCACGCGCCACGGAGTGGCTGATGCTGACCTCGGGCACGTCGGGCGTGCCCAAGATCGTCGGCCATACGCTGGAAGGGCTCTCCGGCGCGATCGTGGCCGAAGGGCCGGCGCGCGGCACGCCGCCGGTGTGGGCGACCTTCTACGACATTCGCCGCTATGGCGGTTTGCAGATCTTCCTGCGCGCCGTGATCGGCGGCGGCTCGATGGTGCTGTCGGAACCTTCCGAACCCATCGCCGATTTCGTGGCGCGGCTGAATGCGCGGGGCGTGACGCATATTTCGGGGACGCCGTCGCATTGGCGCAAGCTGTTGATGAGCGGCGCGACCGCGGGTTTCTCGCCGCGCCATGTCCGCCTGTCGGGCGAGATCGCCGATCAGGCCGTGCTGGACGGGCTGAAGCAGGCGTTTCCGCAAGCATCGATCGGGCACGCCTATGCCTCGACCGAGGCCGGAATCGGCTTCGCCGTCAGTGACGGCCTGGAAGGCTTTCCGGCCGCCATGATCGGGACCAACCGTGATGGTGTCGAGATGAAGGTGGTGGCCGGTTCGCTGCGCATCCGCTCCAGGCGTACCGCCCACGCCTATGTCGGCCGGCAGGCGGTGGCGCTGATGGACGCGGAAGGCTTCGTCGACACCGGCGACATGGTCGAGCTGCGTGGCGACCGTTATCATTTCGTCGGCCGGCGCGGCGGTATCATCAATATCGGCGGCCTGAAGGTGCATCCCGAGGAGATCGAAGCGGTGATCAACCGCCATCCGGCGGTGCTGATGTCGCGCGCGAAATCGCGCAGGAGCCCGATCACCGGCGCCATCTGCGTCGCCGACGTCGTGCTCAATGAGGACAGTTCACGCGGGGATGCCGACGTCCGGGTCGAAATCATCGCCCGGTGCCGGAGCGAGCTTGCCGCGCACAAGGTGCCGGCGGTGATCCGCTTCGTGCCGTCGCTCGACGTGACGCCGGCGGGAAAGCTGGCGCGGGCCGATGCGTAACGTGCTCGTCACCGGCGGCAGCCGGGGCATCGGGCTTGCGATCGCACGCCGGCTCGCCGCGGCCGGCTTTGGCGTGATCGCGGTGGCGCGGCGCGAGAGCGAGGCGTTTCGTGCCGCGCGCGAGCTCGACGAAAGCGCTGGCCGGCTGCATTTCCGGGCCTTCGATCTCGGCGAGGTCGACGCCATCCCCGCTTTCGTGAAGCGGCTGCGCGACGAATTCGGCGCGATCTATGGCCTCGTCAACAATGCCGGCCTCGGCACCGAGGGCCTGCTGGCGACGATGCGCAACTCCGACATCGAAGCGCTGGTCCGCCTCAACGTGCTCTCGCCGGTGGTCCTCACCAAATACGTGGTACGGCACATGATGGCCGACGGGCAGGGTCGCATCGTCAACGTCTCCTCGATCATCGCCTCGACCGGCTATAACGGCCTGTCGGTCTATGGCGCGACCAAGGCGGCCGCGACCGGGTTCACGCGCTCGCTGGCGCGCGAGGTCGGCAAGCTCGGCATCACCGTGAACGCGATCGCGCCCGGGTTCATCGCCACCGAGCTGACGCAGACTCTTTCCGACGAATCGCGGCAGCGCATCGCCGGCCGCAGTGCGCTGCGGCGGCTGCCGGAAACCGACGACGTCGCGGCAATGGTCGAATATCTGCTCGGCGACGGCGGCCGTAACGTCACCGGGACCGTGCTGACGATCGACGCCGGCAATACCGCCTGACCACTGATTTTTCAGGACATTTCGGCAAGCCTTTCGCTGTCGATTGTATTTTTCGCGACGCTTTCGGAATTGCGTAAGGACGTGACCTTTTTGGCCACAATCGCAGCCGAAAAGAGAGCCATGCAAACGTTAACCGTTATTTTCATCCTGGCGCTGCTCGCTATCGGCGGGGCGGCTTACACGGA
>NZ_JAFAVV010000508.1 GCF_019242285.1 Bradyrhizobium sp. | reverse complement strand
CGGCGGCGTCACCGTGGCGCGGCCGTAGCGCAGCGCCACCTCGATGTTCTCGCGCACGGTCAGCGACAGGAACGGCTTTGGCACCTGGAAGGTACGGTTGATCCCGCGATGGACCAGCCGGTGCGAGGCAACGCCGCCGATCGACGTACCGTCCAGCATGACCTCGCCACCGTCGGGTGCATAGAGGCCCGAGATCACGTTGATCGCCGTGGTCTTGCCGGAGCCGTTCGGGCCGACCAGCCCCAGGATTTCGCCCGGCGCGGCATGGAAGCTCAGGCCATCGAGCGCATGGAAGCCGCCGAAGCGCTTCACAAGCCTGGTGACATTGAGGATGGGTTTTGGCTCAGGGGACATGCCAGCCCCTGCGCGTTGCCAGCGACACTAGCCCTGCGGGCAGAAACAGCACCAGCCCCATGATCAACAGGCCATAGATGAGCTGGAAATATTGCGGCGTGGTGAAGCCGATCAGGTTGTAGATGCCGTAGAGGATGATGACGCCGACGATCGGCCCCGTGATGGTAGCCACCCCGCCGAACAGCGCGAACACGATGGCGAAGATCGAGAACTCGCCGGAGAACACATTGTCCGGATAGAACACCGAGACGTACCAGGCATAGATGCCGCCGGCGAGGCCTGCGACCAGCGCTGAGACGAGCCAGGCGATCACACGCATCTTCACCACGTTGACGCCGGCCATCGCGGCGGAGACGGCGTCCTCGCGCACTGCCTGCAACGCGAGCCCAAAGCCCGAGTTCTTCAGGTAGACGACGCCGACCAAGGTCAGCGCCAGCACGGCCAGCGCCGAAGAATAGGCGAGTGTCGGATTGAAGGTGCCCGTCAGCGACACGCCATACGGCCCCTTGGTGATGCTCTCCAACGCCGGGTTGGCGACGAAATGCAGCACCGCGAGCGAGGCCGCGAGATTGGCGATCGCGAAATAGGCCCCCGACAGCCGCAGCAGCGGCGTCAGGAGGAGCCCGAGCAGCACGCCGACGATGCCGGCAACCAGCACCGCCGGCAGAGCCGGCGATTGCAGGTGCATCACCATGATCGCAAAACCGTAGGCGCCGGCACCGAAGAAGCCGACATAGCCGAACGGCAGATAGCCGGTGAAGCCGTAGATGATGTTCACGCCCTGTGCCAAGGTCAGGAAGATCACGAAATTGAACAGCAGCAGATGGTTCTGGTAGACGCCGGGCAGCACCGCAAACACGACGATCAGCGGCAGCAGGATGAACAGCGTGTGCTTGACGGCGCTAGGCAACGCGCACCCGCCTTCCGAGCAGGCCGCTCGGGCGCAACAGCAGGATCAGGATCAACAGCACGTAAGGCAACAGATCGGCCCACGATGAAAGATAGGTCTGCACCAGCATGTAGCAGACGCCGTAGACGATGCCGCCGAGCGCGGTGCCGAGCGGGTTTCCTAGCGAGCCCAGCACCACGATGGCGAAGGAGGTAACGGTGGCGTCCGCGCCAAACGCCGGCGTCACCGAGCCGAACATGAAGGGCGCGAACACGCCGGCTACCGCCGCGAGCCCAAGCCCGATGCCGAAGGCCGCCGCCGAGACACGGTCGACGTCGATGCCGGTCGCCAGCGCCTCGTCGCGGCGCGACATCACCGCACGCGTCAGGGTGCCGAGCCGCGTCCGGTAGAGGTAGAGATAGACCAGTGCGATCGCGATCAGGCTGGTGGCGGCCGCGATCACCCAAGGGGCTGGAAACCCCTGCCCCATTATATGGATCGGGCCGGCGGCGCCGGGCTTGCCACCGAACCATCTGACCTTGATGGTCGTGAACACGGTGCCGAGCAGCCGGCTCTGGATCGAGCGCTCGCTGGTGCCGGCGAAGATCGTGGTGATCGCCTCGACCACCTGCGACAGGCCGAAGAACAGGATGATTGACAGCATCTCCGGATTGGCCGAGCCCTGCAGGCGCGGCACCAGCACCCAATAGAGCAACAGACCCGCCAGCACGAAGATGACGAAGGCGAGCGGCACCGCGAACAGCGGATCGATACCGAAAAGCGCCACCACGCCCAGCGCGATGAAGGCGCCGAGCATCAGCGTGTCGCCGTGTGCGAGATTGACGATGCGCATGACGCCGAACACCAGATTGAGGCCGATACCGACCAGGCTGAAATAGAGCCCGAACAGCACGCCCGCGACCAGCGCGTAAGTCAGCATCAGCGCCCGGCCCCCGGCGACGTTCCCTCAGCTTCAGGCGGCGTCATGGAGCCGGATAGACCGGCTTGCCGGTGGCGGTCTCATGCGGATAGATCGAGACGAACTTGATGTGGCCGTGGTCATCAAGCACGAGCTGACCGAGCGGCGTCAATTCGCCGATCTGGCCGCCCATCTCGTCCAGCGCGAAGGTGCCATCGAGCGTCTTGAGCTGGCCCGAGAGCGAGAACACCGCGCGCCGCAGCTCCATCTGGTCGAGGCTGGTCGCGACCGACAGCGTCTTTTCGATCACCAGCGCCGTGGTGTAGCCCGCGACCGCATTGAAGCCGAAATCGATCTTGCCGTCGGAATATTTCTTATCCCAGGCCGCCCTGTAATCCTTCATGCTCATGCCGAACTCGACCGGATAGGCGAGCTCGGAGGGCGGAACGTAGGTCCAGACATGCTCGAGCCCCTTGGCGCCGACGTTCTTTTCCAGGAGCTCGGTCTCGATGCCGGCATAGATCGCAAACAGCATCTTGAACTTGACGCCAACGTCCTGGACGTTGCGCAGGAAGGCGATGTCGTTCGGCGCATAGCCGAGATGGATCACCGCATCCGGCTCCGCGTTGCTGATGTTGTTGATGATGACGGTGTAGTTGGTGGTCTCGGTCGGGACGCCCTGATCGTAGACGATCTCGATCGGCGCGCCCGACTCCTTCACGAACTTGCGGAAGGCGTTGGCCTGCGTGCCCGTGAACTCGTTGGTCGCATAGAGGATGGCGACCTTCTTGATGCCGAGTGCGGGCCCGTCATGGGTGATGAAGTCGGCGACCGGCTTCGGCCACACGGTCGAGACCGGATCGGCCATCAGCGCGATATAGGGATTGTCCTTGGAGAAGAAGCTCGCGCCCGTGCCGGTCTGGTCGAACAGGAACATCTTGTGGTCGCGCGCGATCGCGACCGCCGGCGCTGTCAGCACCGAGCCGGAATCGGCGACCAGGAGATCGACCTTGTCCTGGGTGATGAGCTGGTTGTAGAGCGTCGATGCGGTCGCGGTATTGCTCTGGTCGTCATAGGACACGAGCTTGACCGGCAGCTTCTTGTCGAACGCCTTCACATAGACACCGCCATCGGCGTTCTTCTGCTCGACCCAGAGCTTCAGCGCGCTGTAGACCGGCATCGAGATCGAGGCGAAACGCCCGGAGGACGCGTAGAGCGTGCCGATCTTGATCTCGGCAGGCGCGTCGGCAGCGAAGGCCTGCGTGGCCAAACCCAGACCGGCGGCCAATACCGCACCCGCTACCTTGAACATTCCATTCCTCCGAAATCTCTTCGTCTCGCGGCACTTCTACCGCGCCGGATTAGACGGAAACAAGCGGGTTCGTCTACTGCATTGTGCGCCGGCCGGAATATGCGCCATGTGCAGATCGGCCAAGCCGTTGACGCCGGGTGGCCCGATGGCGCATCAAACCGGTCAAGCATGTTTGGAGGAACGTTCGAAATGGCCGAGGCAGCACGCGCACGACCTAAACCGACGCCGGAAACCCAGCATTTCTGGGACGGCACGCAGGCCGGCGAGCTCAGGCTGCAGCGCTGCGATGCCTGCGCCCATGTCTACTTTCCGCCGCGACCGTTCTGCCCGTCCTGCGCCTGCCGCAAGGTCACCGTCTTCAAGGCCAGCGGCAAGGGCAAGCTCTACAGCTATGTGATCAACCATCGTCCCGCCGCGCCCGGCTTCACGCCGCCCTACTCCATCGCCGTAGTCGAGCTCGACGAGGGCCCGCGCATGATGAGCAACATCGTCGACTGCCCGCAGACGCCGGAGGCGCTCGAGCTCGACATGCGGCTCGAGGTCATCTTCGAGAAGCTCGACGACAAGATCACCCTCCCGAAATTCCGTCCGGCGAAGGGGTAGACATCATGCGCAGGAACCAGGTCGCCGTCGTCGGCGCGGCCGAGACCACCGAGCTCGGCGTCATCCCCACCATGTCGCAGATCCAGCTCCATGCGGATGCGGCGCTGAACGCGATCGCCGATGCCGGGCTGAAGCTCTCCGACATCGACGGCTTTGCCACCGCGGTCGAAAGCCCGCAGCAGGTCTGCCATTATCTCGGCATCACGCCGACCTGGGTCGACGGCACCTCGGTCGGCGGCTGCTCGTTCATGCTGCATGTGCGGCACGCAGCGGCCGCGATCGAGGCCGGGCTGTGCAAGACCGTGCTGATCACCCATGCCGAGAGCGGTAAGTCGATGATCGGCAAGCAGCCGCGCTCCACGCCGGCCGACAGTCTCAACGGCCAGTTCGAGGCGCCGTTCGGCGTGTACGGTCCGCCGAGCATGTTCCCGATCCCGGTGCTGCGCTTCATGAAGACCCATGGCATCACCCATGAGCAGATCGCCATGGTCGCGGTGGTGCAACGCGAATGGGCGGCCAAGAACCCGCGCGCAACGATGAAGGAGCCGATCACGGTTGCCGATGTCCTGAATTCCCGGATGATCGCCTACCCGTTCCGCCTGCTGCAATGCTGCCTCGTCACCGACGGCGGCGGCGCGCTGATCCTCACCTCCGCCGACCGCGCCAAGGATTTTCCCACAAAGCCGGTCTACATCCTCGGCACCGGCGAAAGCGTCGAGACGCCGATGGTGAGCCAGATGGAGACGTTCAATTCCTCGCGCGCCTTCAAGGTCGCGGGTCCGTTGGCGTTCAAGGAGGCTGGCATCGCCCACGACGACGTCGACCACCTCATGGTCTACGACGCGTTTGCCCACCTGCCGCTGTACGGTCTCGGCGACCTCGGCTTCGTGCCCTATGAGGAGACGGGCAGGTTCATCGCCGACGGCAACACCCGCCCCGGCGGCAAGCTGCCGCTCAACACCAATGGCGGCGGCCTGAGCTACATGCATTCGGGCATGTACGGCATGTACGCGCTGCAGGAGAGCGTACGGCAGATGCGCGGCATTGCGCCGGCGCAGGTGGCGAATGCGAAGATTTCGGTGTGCCACGGCGTCGGCGGCATGTTCGCGGCGTCAGGCACGATCATTTTCACGAACGAGAAGTAACAGCCGTCGTCATTCCGGGATGGTCCGAAGGACCAGACCCGGAATCTCGAGATTTCGGGTTCGACGCTGACGCGTCGCCCCGGAATGACGGTGAGAACAAGGGGAGAAAACAAGCATGACAAAATCACTCGAAGGCAAATCCATCGTCGTCACCGGCGCGGGCCGCGGCATCGGCCGCGAGATCGCGCTGCTCTGCGCGGCCGAGGGCGCCAGGGTCGTGGTCAACGATCCCGGCGGCGCGGCCGACGGCTCGGGCTCGAGCGCGGCGCCCGCCGAGGAAGTGGTCGAGGAGATCAAGAAGCGCGGCGGCACCGCGGTCGCCAACTTCGAGACCGTGGCGGAAGCGATCCCCGCAAGCCGCATCGTCAAGACCGCGACCGACCATTTCGGCCGGCTCGATGGCGTCGTCAACAATGCCGGCATCCTGCGCGACATGATCTTCCACCGCATGAGCGTGGAAGCCTTCGAGGCCGTCATCAAGGTGCACCTGATGGGCTCGTTCTACGTCTCGCATGCCGCGGCGCGGCTGTTCCGCGAGCAGGAGAGCGGCGCCTTCGTGCACTTCACCTCGACTTCCGGTCTGGTCGGCAATGTCGGCCAGGCGAACTATGCCGCGGCCAAGCTCGGCATCGTCGGCCTGTCGAAATCGATCGCACTCGACATGAACCGCTTCAACGTGCGCTCGAACTGCATCTCGCCTTTCGCCTGGAGCAGGATGATCGGAACCATCCCGACCGAGACCGAGGCCGAGAAGGCCCGGGTCGAGAAGATCAAGCAGATGGGCCCGGAGAGGATCGCGCCGATGGCGGCGTTCCTGCTGAGCGACGCCTCGAAGGATGTCACTGGACAGATCTTCGGCGTCCGCATGAACGAGATTTTCCTGTTCAGCCAGAACCGTCCGCTGCGTTCAGTGCAGCGCAGCGAAGGCTGGACGCCGGAGACCATCGCCCAGCACGCGATGCCGGCGCTGAGGCCGTCGTTCTACAAGCTCGATCGCTCCGCCGATGTCTTTAGCTGGGACCCCATCTAAATTACTCTATCTCAGGTTGTTTTTTGCAACTCGGCCCGCTTTATGCCGGATTGCGGTCACATGCTTTCCTCCCAACAAGAAACTGGGAGGAGAATCATGACAAGCCCACTGACCTTTCCCGACACGATCGACAAAGCCGTCAACCGCCGCAGCCTCTTGAAGGGGGCGGCGGTTTTTGCCGCCTCGGCGGCGACCGTCAATGCGGCCTCGGCGGCCAGCGTGACGCCACTCGGCCAGACCGGCGCACCAACGATGTCCACGGCTCCGCTGCCGTTGGGCCCTCTTCCCGGCAGCCGCTATCCGGATTCGCGCCTGGAGTCGGCCAAGAAAGGCAAGGTCACCTTCGGACCCGCCGAGTTTCCGGCCTTCGCCGGCACCATGGCGGTCGAACGCGTCGCAACCGGGTTCCGCTGGGCCGAAGGGCCAGTCTATTTTCCTGCCGGGCGCTACGTACTCTTCAGCGACATTCCCAACAACCGCATCATGCGCTTCTGCGAAGATGACGGGCACATCAGCGTCTATCGTCAGCCGTCGATGAACTCGAATGGCAATACGATCGATCGCGAGGGACGCCTGATCACTTGCGAGCACAGTGGCCGCCGGGTCACTCGGACCGAGCTTGACGGCTCGATCACCATCATCGCCGACAAGTACAACGGCAAGAAGCTGAACTCGCCGAACGACGCGGTCGTCGCCGCCGATGGCGCGATCTGGTTCACCGATCCCGCCTACGGCATCGGGGGTTACTACGAAGGCATCAAGGCCGATCCCGAGCAGGAGAAGCACAACGTCTATCGGGTCGATCCGAAGACCGGCGACGTCAAGGTCGTTGTCGACGACTTCGTCGAGCCCAACGGACTTGCCTTCTCGCCCGACGAGAAGAAGCTCTACATCCTCGACACCGGCTTCACAGACGGCCCAGACAACCCTTCCCATATCCGCGTGTTCGACGTCGATCATGGGAGTGGCAAATTATCGAACAGCAAGGTGTTCGCCGAGATGCCGAAACCCAGCATCACCGACGGGGTGCGTTGCGACACCGAGGGACGGGTGTGGTGCTCGGTCGGCTGGGGCGATCCGAACGAGGACGGCGTGCGATGCTACACGGCGGGCGGCGAGCTGCTCGGCAAGATCCACATTCCGGAAACCGTCGCGAACCTGTGCTTCGGAGGCCAGCAGCGCAACCGACTCTACATCTGCGGCTCGAGCTCGCTCTACGCGGTCTACACCAGCGTGCAGGGCGCGCTGAAGCCGTAGTTGCTGGGCGCATGCTCAAACAGCAACCGCCGTCGTTCTGGGGTGCCCCGCCCGGTCCGCGCAAAGCACGGCCGGATGGGCGCATCCCGGAACGACGATGGAATTTGTCGTCAGCGGCTCACCCCGTATTCCGCAGCCCCGCCGAAATCCCGTTGATGGTGATCTGAATGCCGCGCAATATCTGCTCGTCCGGGTTCTGGGCGCGGTATTCCTTCATCAGCTCGACCTGCACGTGGTTCAGCGGATCGAGATAGGGAAAGCGCTGGCGCACCGAGCGTTCGAGCAGCGGATTGCCCTGCAACAGCCGATCTTGCCCGGTGATGTCCAAGAGCGTCTCGATGGCGAGATGCCATTCCCGGCGGATGCGGCTGAAGATTTTTTCACGCAACGCTTCGTCCGGCACCAGCTCGGCATAACGGGTGGCGATCGCGATCGAGCTCTTGGCGAGCACCATGTCCATGTTCGACAACAGCATGCGGAAGAACGGCCATTCCTGGTAGAGCTCCTTCAGGAACGGCATGCCCTGCTCGGGATGCTCCGCGATCCAGGCGTCGACCGCGCTGCCGAAGCCGTACCAGCCCGGCAGCATCAGGCGGCATTGCGCCCAGGAGAACACCCAGGGGATCGCGCGCAGATCCTCGATGGCGCGGGTCTTCTTGCGCGAGGCCGGCCGGCTGCCGATGTTCAATGTCGCGATCTCGTTGATGACGGTGGACGCCCAGAAATAGTCGACGAAGCCGTCGGTCTCGTAGACCAGACTGCGATAGGCCTTGAAGGCCAACGCCGACAATTCGTCCATCGCGGTGAGGTATTCGGGCTTGGGGGCAGGTTGCCGCGGATGCAGCAGGCTCGTTTCCAGCGTGGCGGCCGCGAGAATCTCCAGATTGCTGCGGCCGACCTCGGGATTGGAATATTTGCTGGAGATGATCTCGCCCTGCTCGGTGATGCGGATCTGGCCGTTCACCGCGCCGCCGGGCTGCGCCACGATCGCATCATAGCTCGGTCCGCCGCCACGGCCGACCGAGCCGCCGCGGCCGTGAAACAGCCGCAGCCGCACATGGTGTTGCTCGAACACTTCGACGAGGCCGATCTCGGCCTTGTACAGCTCCCAGCCCGAGGTGACGAAGCCGCCGTCCTTGTTGCTGTCGGAATAGCCTAGCATCACCTCCTGCAAGGCGCCGCGGCTGTCCACCAGCCTGCGGTAGTCGTGCAGCGACAGGATGCGGTCCATGATGCCGGCGGCCGCCTGCAAGTCCTCGATCGTCTCGAACAGCGGCACGATGTTGATCGCACTGCGGCCGGAAGGGTCGATCAGGCCAACCTCCTTCAACAAGAGCGCGACCTCCAGCATGTCGGAGACGCCCTTGCACATGGAGATGATGCATTGCGGGATCACGTCGTGGCCGAACCTGGCATGCGCCTCGGCTGCGGCGTGGAATACGGCGAGCTCGCCCAGCGTCTCCTCGCTGTATTTGATGAAGCTCGAGGTCAGCGGCCGCGGGCTGCGCAGCTCGTTGGACAACAGCGTGATCCGCGCCTCTTCATCGAGTGCCATGTAGGACAGGCCCGGCATCGCCGCATCCAGGAGCTCGGCGACCGTGCGCTCGTGCACCGCGGAGTTCTGCCGAATGTCGAGACGGGCAAGATGGAAACCGAAGCAATCGACCGCGCGACGTAGATGGCGCAGCCGCCCCCGCGCGATCACCCGGACCTTGTTGGACATCAGCGAGTGATGCAGCACGTCGAGATCGGCCTGGAATTCGCTGACGCTGCCATAGGGCGGGGCTTCGCCGACCGGCCGCCGCACCACCTCGACGTCGAGCTTCTCGGCGGTGGCGCTCAGCCGGGCATAGATGCCGGACACGGCGAGCCGGTACGGCTCGCCGCTGCGATGCGGCGAGGTGTCCGGCGAGCGCGCGGCCAGTGCGCGCAATTCCTCGGTGAAGCCGACCAGATGCGAGGCCATCGACAGCTCGGCGCCGAGCTCGTGCAACTCCTCGAGATAGAATTGCAGCGCCCGGCTCGACTGCAGCTTCAAGGTGCCGCGCATCACCTCCGCGGTGACGAAGGGATTGCCGTCGCGATCGCCACCGATCCAGCTTCCCATCTTCAGGAAAGAGGCCAGCTCCTCACCGGTCGTCTCACCCTCGTTCAGCCGATCTTCCAGCGCGCCGATCAGCCGCGGCACCTCGTGCAGGAACGCGTGGTCATAGAATTCGAGACCGTTCTCGACCTCGTCCAGCACGGTCAGCTTGGTCCTGCGCAAGAGATTGGTCTGCCATAAGGTCAGCACCTCGCGGCGCAAGGCCTCGTCGCTGGCCGCGGCTTCCTCCGCCGTCATCTGCAAGCGCTCGCGGCGGTCGAGCAGATGGGCCACCTCCATCTCACGGTCCATCGTACTCTTGCGGCGGACCTCGGTCGGATGGGCGGTCAGCACTGGGCTGACCAACGCATCGGCGAAGAAGCGGCGGAGATCGGCGGGGCTGTGGCCGGCGGCCTTCGCGTGCGACAGCGTCTCCGCCAGCACGCCCCCGGCAGCGCCCCGCGCCCGCATCCGGCGAATGTTGTTCTGGTCCTCGGCGATGTTGGCGAGATGGGAGAAATAGCTGAAGGCCCGGACGATCCGCACCGTCTCGGAGATCGACATGCTGTCGAGCATCGATTCAAGCTCGCGCCGCGCCAGCCGGTCCTCGTCGCGGTGGAAGCGGATCGAGGTCTGCCGGATGCGCTCGACCAGGTCGAAGACGTCCTCCCCCTCCTGGTCGCGGACGGTGTCGCCGAGAATGCGCCCGAGCAGCCTGATGTCGTTGCGCAGCCTCGCATCTTCCTCGACCGCCTGTGCATCATCGAACCGGTTGGCGCGAAGCTCGGCGTCCGAAGGCATCGTCTGGACGGTCATGTCGGCTCTCCAGAGGCGGCCCCGGCAGCCCCTGAAGTCTGCAAACATTTTTGCGGCAGTGCAAGATCAAGAAAGAGGCGGCATTCGGCTCGGGTGCCAATCGCTAGATTCGCCGGCCCGCCTGTTCCCAATACGGATCACGCAGCCGACGCTTGAAGATCTTGCCGGAATCCTCCCGGGGCAGTTGAGACCGGACTTCGATGTGCTTAGGCACCTTGTAGTCGGCGAGCTGGTCCTTCAGCCGGGCGCGGACCTTGGTGATATCCAGCGTCACCCCCCTCTGCGGTTCCACTACCGCCATCAGCGCTTCGCCGAACTCGGCGTCGGGAATGCCGAACACGGCGCAGTCATGCACGCCGGGCGCGGCATGCAGCACCGCCTCGATCTCCGCCGGGTAGATGTTGACCCCGCCCGAGATCACCATGTCGCGCTTGCGATCGCACAGGAAGACGTAGCCATCGGCGTCGATATAGCCGACATCGCCGGAGGTGATGAAGCCGTCGCGCTCGATCTCGGTGCGCTTCTCCGGCTTGTTGTGATAGGTGAAATCCGGATGGGCCGCGATCCGCGAATAGATTTCGCCGATC
>NZ_JAFAVV010000871.1 GCF_019242285.1 Bradyrhizobium sp. | reverse complement strand
CGATGGGCGGCCTGCGCGCGACGGTGCGGATCCCGGTGTAGGAAAGGCGGTCTCAATTGGCCTTCACGGCCGGCAGCAGGTTCTTCAGCTTCTGCACGTCCTTGACGTTGAGCTTGTAGCCGCCGGGCATCACGATGTCGCCCGGCTTCTGCCCCTCTTTGCAGGCGCCGACCCATTTCGCTTCGATCTTGGTCGTGGTGTCGCGGACGCCGGCTGGACCGCCCTCGGTATGCGCGTTCGAGGTGACGGTGTAGGCCGAGTTGAAATCGCCGACCACGTCGGCATGCGAGGTGACTGACATGCCGGCAACGTTGCAGACGGAATCGGAGACGTAGCCGGTCGCTGTCTTCTTCAAGTCCCGCTTGGAGCAGATCTGCTTGGCCGCCGGCGCCACCATGTCGTTCATGTCATGGTCTGTGGTCTCGTCGGTGCAATGCTGCACGGTCATGTCCGGCATGGGCGAGCCGGTCTTGACCATCTTGATCTCCCATAGTCCGGCTTTTCGGACCGGCAAGTCATCGGCGGCCGCCGTGGTAGCCGGCAGCGCCAGCAGGAAACAGCCCACGCAGTACGGGAGAAGCTGTCGCGTCATGATGCGCGCTCCATCGGTTGCTTCGGAGGAATTCGAAAAAATCAGTACAGCGTACGCAGCGGCCGCTCGGCCGCGCCATACGGCACCCAGCGGCAGGCGAAGGAGACATAGCCGCCGGGACGAGGATCGACGGCGAGGAATTTCACCACCTTGCCATAGGAGGCGCAGTGGTCGACCGCGATCTGGCGTGCGTCCTGCTGCATGGCGACGGTATAGGCGATGATGCCGCCGGTGTCGTTGCCCTTGACCGGCGGCACCCAGTCGGCCTGGGCCGGCGCGCAGGCCAGCACCCCCAGCAGCGCAAGCAGGTTTCCGGCCATCATCCTTCGCATCGCAGACTCCGTTTCGCTTGCGTAATATTAATATTAGAGGGCATCGGCGCCCGAGGAAAGAACGGCCACGAGCCTGCCACAGACTTCCCGGTGGGTGTTGCCGCCTTGCACTTGACCCTGGCCGGCCTTCGCGGCACGGTCGAGCCTGACGGATCAGGCTTTTCGGAATGACCATGCGCGCGCTCTCCAGATACTTGCAGCAATTCGGCTTCATGATGGCGCTCGGCGTGCTCGCATCGAGCCCCGCAGCCCACGCGGCCAATCCGCTGGAACTGAATTTCGGCCTGTTCGGCCCGCGCTATGACGGGCGCGTCGCGCCCTGCGAGAAGGCGCTCGGCACCATCACCAATCAGTTCGAGGACAAGGAAAGCACCTACTGGAATTCGCCGCTGAAGATCACGGCCTACGGCAATATCCACGAGATCGCCTTCCGCCCCTGGCAATCCGACAACATGCCGCGGCGCTACTGCAC
Source organism: Bradyrhizobium sp. (assembly GCF_019242285.1). Classification (GTDB taxonomy): domain Bacteria; phylum Pseudomonadota; class Alphaproteobacteria; order Rhizobiales; family Xanthobacteraceae; genus Bradyrhizobium. The sequence goes on along the minus strand of NZ_JAFAVV010000871.1, from coordinate 9,629 downwards.
CGGCAGCGTCCAGCTCTCGGACGGCGCGGTGCGCACCTTGAACTATTCGATCATCGAGGACGGCGGGTTTGCCGGCTTCAACCAGGGCGTCGAATGGTGCGTGGTCGGGCTCGACCGCAACTGGGCCTTCAACCCCGCTTGCAAGGCGGCGCGGCCCTGAGCCGATGGCGGCGCGCGGCCGCCTTTCGTCACAAATTTGTTCTTGAAATGTTCTTGACGCCTGTTAGGGTGCCGCCCGGTTGCTGAGCACGCGTTGAGGGGGCGTCGCGATGATTCGACTGATCCGGCTTTCACGATTTGTCGTCGCGCTTGCCGCGCTGATCGGCGCATCCGGCACTGCGCCGGCTCAGGACCGTCGCCAGAACGCCCCCGGCGAGTTCGACTTCTACGTGCTCTCGTTATCCTGGTCGCCGTCGTTCTGCGAAGAGGCTGAGGAACGCGGCAAAGGCAACCGCGCCCAGGCGCAGTGTGGCGGGCGGCCGTTCTCCTTCGTGGTGCACGGGCTGTGGCCGCAATATGAGCACGGCTTTCCCGAATATTGCGAGCAGCCGGCGCCGCGGCTCGACCGCAACGTGATGACCTCGATGCTCGACCTGATGCCGGCGCCGGGGCTGATCTTCAACGAGTGGGACAAGCACGGCACCTGCTCGGGGCTGGGCGGCCGGGCCTATTTTGAGACCATCCGCAAGGCGCGCGCCGCGGTCAAGATTCCGGAAGAGTTCCTGCAGTTGTCCGAGCCGAAGACGATCGCGCCCGGCGACATCGAGAATGCCTTCATCAAGGCCAATCCGGGGCTGACTCAAGCCGGCATGGCGGTGACCTGCAACCGCACGCGGCTCAGCGAGGTCCGCGTCTGTCTGAGCAAGGACCTGCAGTTCCGCGACTGCGGCGAGATCGAGGGCCGCACCTGTCGCCGCGACCAGGTGACAATGCCGCCGATGCGCGGCGGCTAGCGCCGCGCCTGCGCCGGCGGCAGGCCACGGCGATGAGCGTTTGCTGCGATAGGCCGCGTGGCGTAGAGCTGCGCCATGAACTACCGCCACGCCTTTCATGCCGGCAGCTTCGCCGATGTCGTCAAGCACATCGTGTTGGTGCGTATCCTGCTTCATCTGCATGAGAAGCCTTCGGCCTTTCGCGTCATCGACAGCCATGCGGGCGCCGGGCTCTACGATCTCGCCGGCAAGGAGACCGAGCGCGGCGGCGAATGGCGCACCGGAATCGCGCGGATCATGCAGGCGCGGTTTTCGGAATCGGCCCAGGCCCTGCTGATGCCCTATCTCGACATCGTCAGGTCGTTCAATCGGCCCGCCGAGCTCGAGGCCTATCCCGGCTCGCCGTTGATCGCGCGCGCCCTGTTACGGCCGCAGGATCGCCTGACCGCCTGCGAGCTCGAGACGGGCGCCCGCAAGCGCCTGATCGAGGTGCTGCACAAGGATGCCCAGGCCCGCGTCGTCGATCTCGACGGCTGGGTGGCGCTGCCCGCCTTCGTGCCGCCGAACGAGCGGCGCGGCCTGGTGCTGATCGATCCGCCGTTCGAGGCCAAGGACGAGTTCGAGCGACTGGCGGACGTCTTCATCCGCGCCTTCAGGAAATGGCCGACCGGCATCTACGTGCTGTGGTATCCGGCCAAGAGCCGACGCGCCACCGACGAGCTGGCGCGACGGGTCGCAGCCGCAGCGGCATTGGCCAAGCCCGCCGGAAAATGCCTGCGGCTCGAATTCAGCGCCGCGCCGCAGACAGCGGAGGCAGCGCTCACCTCGAGCGGCCTTCTGATCGTCAATCCGCCGTGGACCTTGCAGGGCGAGCTGAAGGCGATCCTCTCCGAGCTGGAGCGGCCGCTCGGCCAGGGCGGCCCCGGTCGGTTCCGGCTGGAAGCGCCCAAAGCTTGAGCCGTGGATTAGCCGAAAATCCGTAGGCAAATTGTGCGGAACCGTATTATGGTTGCACGCATTGGGACTGGCTTTACGTTCCGCTTCCGCGAATGGTTGCGGCGGAGTGATCAAGGCCTCAAAAAATCCAGACGGATCGGCGCGCAAGCCGGGACGTTCAAGGTGGCCAAGCTTTCCGGAAGGCGAATGTCCGGTCGAGCCGGGGCGCATATTGCGCGTCGCGGCTTAAGCATTGCGGGGGAGGAGTTTCCCGATGGCCATGACTGGAACGGTCAAGTTCTTCAACGGGGAGCGCGGCTACGGCTTCATCAAGCCTGACGACGGAGGCCGCGACGTGTTCGTCCATATCACCGCGGTCGAGCGCGCCGGGTTGAAGGATCTGACCGAAGGACAGCGCATCACGTTCGAGGTCGAGCCGGACAAGAAGGGCAAGGGACCCAAGGCAGTCAACCTGGTGGTCCAGTCGTAAAAAAATCCCGGCCGCAAGGGCCGGGAGTGGGTCGTTTCCTGCTTCTTGTTCTGGTGTCAGAAGTGATAGTTCACCCCGGCTCGGAAGACGCCGAAGTGGTAGTCGTTTGACACCCCTGTAATCGAAAATGGCGTATCCGCGAGGTCGACAAAGAGATATTCGGCCTTGGCGCTCCAGCGCGGCGCGAACATGAACTCGGCGCCGACGCCAAGCGTCCAGCCCGCGGTGGTATGGGACTCCGTCAGTGTGAGGTTCTGGCCCTGCAGCTCGCCGAAGGCGAGACCGCCGGTGCCATAGACCAGAATGTTGTTTTCGAAGGTGTAGCCGACGCGGCCCCGGATGGTCCCGAACCACGGGTTGGAGAACTTCCAGGGCGCGAAGGTGTCGTCCGCACCCGTTGCCTGCAGGTCGCCCTCGATGCCGAACACCCAGCACGGGCTGGTCTGGAAGTTGTAACCGGCCTGCACGCCGCCAACGAAGCCGGCCGGCTTGGTCGGGTTGTTGGAGACCGCGCCCCATTCGTAGCCGATGTTGGCGCCGAGATAGGGGCCGGCCCAGCTATAAGCATTGAGCGGCTGGTACACGGTATAGCCACCGCCCGGGGGAGGATAGGCTGGCGGCGGAGGCCCGTAGTTTGGCTGTGGAGGCGGGGGTGGGGGTGGGTATGCGTAATCGGCGGCCTGCGCCGAGGCAGTCCAACTGACGGCGATCAAGGTGCTCACAACGAGCCTTCTCATCTTCTCCTCCAACGCAACTGCCATGCCCCCCGCCGCGACGCCGGCCGCCGAAAACGGCGCCGCATCAGGCAACATGGTTAGGGAACTTCCGCTTTTTTCGATAAGGTTTATCGAGAGTTTTAGGTTAAGGACCTGCTAAGCGACCTTACCGGCCGCTTAACGTTCTTAATGAAGAGTAACCGCCAACCGGCATCGCTAATGAAACGTGAATGGCGGCACGGCATGCCGATGAAGCGTGACGCGCGTTTAAGTCTTGGCATTGAAGTCTTGGCATTTAAGTCTTGGCATTGAAGTCTTGGCATTAAGTCTTGGCGACGCTGCCAGCTCATGCCACGCCCGATTCGAGCCTGTGCGTTGCGCCGCCGGACGTCGTTCCGGCGCTGGCGGCGCACGCCATCAGCGCATAGATTTGCCGAGCATGACACCCGACAGTTCAGATCCGGCCGATCCGCCAGGCGCGCCGCAGGCGAAGACGAGCGCTGAGCCTGAAGCGCGTCCGCAGGAGCTCGCGCCGCCCGATCTCGACCCCGCCAATGCGGCGGGCGAGGAGGACGAGGAAGCGCTGCTGCCGGAGCTGCCGGAGGAGAGCGCCGAGGCCATCGCCGAAGGCCCGCTTGCGATCGGCCATGCGGCGATCGAGAAGGCGGTCCGGCTCGCGCCGACCTCGTCCGGCGTCTACCGCATGCTGAATGCCGCCAGCGACGTTCTCTATGTCGGCAAGGCCAAGAACGTCCGCAAGCGGCTGTCGTCCTATGCCCGGCCGAACGCGCCGCATCCAGCGCGCATCCTGCGCATGATCGCGGCGACCGCCACCGTCGAGATCGTCTCGACCGCGACCGAGACCGAGGCACTGCTGCTCGAAGCCAATCTGATCAAGCAGCTCAGGCCGCGCTTCAACGTGCAGCTCCGCGACGACAAGTCGTTCCCCTACATCCTGCTCACCGGCGACCACTGGGCGCCGCAGATCCTCAAGCACCGCGGCGCGCAGAGCCGCCCCGGCCGCTATTTCGGGCCGTTCGCCTCGGCCGGCGCCGTCAACCGCACCATCACGGCGCTGCAGCGCGCGTTCCTGATCCGCTCCTGCACCGACGGCTTCTTCGAGAGCCGCACCCGCCCCTGCCTGCTCTACCAGATCCGCCGCTGCGCCGGCCCCTGCACCGGCGAGATCGATTTTCCCGGCTATGCCGAGCTGGTGCGCGAGGCGACCGACTTTCTCTCCGGCCGCAGCCATGCGGTGAAGGAGCTGCTCGCGGCCGAGATGGAAAAGGCGTCCACCGAACTCGAATTCGAGACCGCGGCGGTCTATCGCGACCGCCTCGCGGCGCTGTCGGCGATCCAGTCGCAGCAGGGCATCAACCCGCGCACCGTGGAGGAAGCCGACGTGTTCGCCATCCACCAGGAGGGCGGCTATTCCTGCGTCGAGGTGTTCTTCTTCCGCACCGGGCAGAACTGGGGCAACCGCGCCTATTTCCCGCGGGCGGAGAAATCGTTCACGCCGGAGGAGGTGCTGTCGTCGTTCCTGGCGCAGTTCTACGACGACAAGCCGCCGCCCAAGCTGATCCTGCTGTCGCACGCGATCGAGGAATGCGAGCTGCTCGCCGACGCGCTCTCGGTCAAGGCCGGGAACAAGGTCGAGGTCTCCGTGCCCAAGCGCGGCGAGAAGAAGGAATTGATCGCGCATGCCCTGACCAATGCGCGCGAGGCGCTCGGCCGCAAGCTCGCCGACACCGCAACCCAGGGCCGGCTGCTCGAGCAGCTCGCGACGACGCTCGCGCTACCGCAGGCGCCGAAGCGGATCGAGGTCTACGACAACAGCCACATCCAGGGCACCAACGCGGTCGGCGCCATGATCGTTGCGGGATCGGACGGGTTCGTCAAGAACCAGTACCGCAAGTTCAACATCAAGTCCGAAGGGCTGACGCCCGGCGACGACTACGCGATGATGCAGGAGGTGCTGCAGCGGCGCTTCAAGCGGCTGTTGAAGCCCGCAGACGGCGATGACACCAAAGCGAACAAGGCCAAGGTCGACGACGACTCGGTGCCGCAATGGCCGGACCTCGTCATCATCGACGGCGGCCGCGGCCAGCTCAACGCCGCGCGGGAGATTTTTGAAAGCCTCGGATTGACCCGGGTTCAGTTGATGGCCGTCGCCAAGGGGCCGGACCGCGACGCCGGGCGCGAGACGCTGTTCCTGCCCGACCGCGAGGCGATCAAGCTCGAGCCGCGCGATCCGGTGCTGTATTTCATCCAGCGGCTGCGCGACGAGGCCCATCGCTTCGTGATCGGCTCGCACCGCAAGCGGCGCACCAAGGACCTCCGCGAGGCCGGCTTGCAGGAAATCCCCGGCATCGGCCCGTCGCGCAAGCGCGCGCTGCTGCTGCATTTCGGCACGCTGAAGGAGATCGAGCGGGCCTCGATCGCCGATCTCGGCAAGGTCCCGGGCGTCAGCGCCGAGAGCGCACGCAAGATTTTCGAGTTTTTCCACACCCAGACGGGTTAGCGTACCTCTCCGGAGTATTTACCCGGATGAAATGCTGCGCCGTATCAGAAGCGGTTTTATGGAACCTTTGATGGCGCAGCTCCAAACCACCCGCGAATGCGACAAGGGCCTCGCGACGTCCGCGGAAGGGGGATCATTCAGGCGCTGGGCAGCGTCGCGATCCGATGCCGCCCGAACGCCATGCTCAACGAAGTCTTTCCCGCGTTGCCCTATCCCGCGTGCTCCCTATCTTCAAAGGGCAGCATTCGCGATTCGCGTAATATCCGTGTCATGTCCCGGACATGGGATGCCAGCACGGTTGACCTTCGTGTGACGGCGGTATTGGTACGACGGATGAACATTGCAACGACCCGGAGCGCTTCGAAGAGTTCGCTCTCGCTGCCGAACATCCTGACCTATGCGCGGATCGCGGCCGTCCCGATCGTGGTCGGCTGCATCTATGCGCAGTCGATCCTGGACGGCCCGCTGTGGCTGCGCTGGGTGGCGGTCATCATCTTCATCGCGGCGGGAGTGACCGACTATCTCGACGGCTATTACGCGCGCATCTGGAACCAGCAGTCGGCATTCGGCCGCATGCTCGATCCGATCGCCGACAAGCTCCTGGTCGCCTCCTGCCTGTTAATGCTGGCCGCCGACGGCATCATCCACGGCTGGGCGCTGTGGGCGGCGATCGTGATCCTGTGCCGGGAGATCCTGGTGTCGGGCCTGCGCGAATATCTCGCCGCGCTCCGCGTCAGCGTGCCGGTGACGAAGCTCGCCAAATGGAAGACCACCGTGCAACTGGTGGCGATCGGCTTCCTGCTGGCAGGCGAGGCCGGCGACATGGTGGTGCCGGTCGTGACGCAGATCGGGTTGCTGCTGCTGTGGGCTTCCGCCCTGGTCACGATCTACACCGGCTATGACTATTTCCGGGCCGGCATCCACCACCTCATCAAGGAGGATGAGGCATGAAGGTGAAGTATTTCGCGTGGGTGCGCGAGCGGATCGGCAAGGCCGAGGAGACCGTCGAGCCGCCAGCCGGCGTGCGCACCATCGAAGACCTGATCGCCTGGCTGTCGCAGCAGGGCGAGACCTACGCCCATGCCTTCGAGCGGCCGAAGGTGATTCGCGCCGCGATCGACCATGCGCATGTCCGGCCCGACACCGCGATCGCCGGCGCGCGCGAGATCGCCTTCTTTCCGCCGATGACCGGCGGCTAATTCCGGCATCGCTCCGCATGACCGCCATCGTCACCATTCGCATCCAGGAACAAGATTTCGACACCGCGCGCGAGATCGCGGCGCTGAGCCATGGGCGTACCGACATCGGCGCAGTGGTGAGCTTCTCCGGCATCTGCCGCGGCAACGACAGCGGGGAAGAGATCGCGGCGCTGACGCTCGAGCACTATCCCGGCATGGCCGAAGCCGAGATCATGCGCCGTGCCGAACAGGCCATGGCGCGCTGGCCGCTATCGGGATTGACCGTGATCCACCGCCACGGCCGCATCACGCCCGGACAGAACATCGTGCTGGTGGTGACCGCTTCGAGCCACCGGCAGGCCGCGTTCGAGGCCGCGGAGTTCCTGATGGACTATCTGAAGACCAGCGCGCCGTTCTGGAAGCGCGAGGAAAGCGCCGGGGGCGAAAGCTGGGTCGAGGCCCGCGCCCACGACGACGAGGCGGCCGCGCGCTGGACCCGGTCCTGATGGCAAAGCGCGTCAGCAAGGTCGTCAAGCGCAAGCCGGTGGCTGCGCCCAAACGGCTGCCGAAGGTCGCGAGCGGCGAGCTCGTGACCCTGCTCGACCACATCCGCTATGCCACCAGCCTGTTCAACGAGGCCGGCCTCGTCTTCGCCCATGGCACCACCGATCCGATGGCGGAAGCGGCGTTCCTGGTCTGCGAGGCCCTGCACCTGCATCCGACGCAGATCGAGGCCTTTGCGACCGCGCGGGTGACCGCGCCGGAGAGCAAGGCGATCCTCGACTTGGTCGGGCGTCGCATTACCACACGCAAGCCCGCCGCCTATCTGATCAACAAGATCTACATGCGCGGCCTGCCCTTCTATGTCGACGAGCGCGTCATCGTGCCGCGCTCTTTCATCGGCGAGATCCTGGATGCCTGTTTCGGCGGCGAGGATGGCGATGAAGAGGAGGACGCCGAGACAGCGCTGATCCGCGATCCCGACAGCGTGGAGAACGTGCTCGACCTCTGCACCGGCTCGGGCTGCCTCGCCGTGCTCGCGGCACGGCAATTTCCGAATGCACGGATCGACGCGGTGGACATCTCCAAGGACGCGCTCGAGGTCGCCGCCCGCAACGTCGCCGAGCACGGGCTCGAGGACCGCATCACGCTGTCGCGCGGCGATCTCTTCACCCCGCTCGGCGGCGACCGTTACGACCTGATCATCTCCAACCCTCCTTACGTCGATGCCGAGGGCATGGCGGGCCTGCCGCCCGAATGCCGCGCCGAGCCGAAGCTGGCGCTGGACGGCGGCAGCGACGGGCTCGACATCGTCAAGCGCATCCTCACCGAGGCGGGCGATCACCTGACCCCGCAGGGCGGCTTGTTGTGCGAGATCGGCCGCGGCCGGGACCGGTTGCTGGAGGCTTTCCCGCATCTGCCGCTGCTCTGGCTCGACAGCGAGGACTCCGAGGGCGAGGTGTTCTGGATCACCGCCGCCGATCTGGGCTGAAACCGCAAGCTCTGCATTCAAATGCACCCCGCCGCGCGCAAATATCGGCGTCCGCGTGGTTTTCGGCGCACCGCGAAGCTGATAGCCTGAGTTCAGCTCAACCCGCCCGACATTTCGAGAGAGGCCCCCATGCTCGACAAGAGCACCGACGCCGCCACGGTCAACGTGCCGAACGATCTCGCCGCCCACTGGATGCCGTTCACGGCCAACCGCGCCTTCAAGAAGGCGCCGCGGCTGCTCAAGGGCGCCAAGGACATGCACTACATCACCGTCGAGGGCCGCCACATCATCGACGCCGCGTCGGGCATGTGGTGCACCAATGCCGGCCATGGCCGGCCGCAGATCGCCGCCGCCATCGCCAAGCAGGCCGAGATGCTGGACTACGCGCCGCCGTTCCAGTTCGGCATTCCGCAGGCCTTCGAGCTCGCGACCCGGATCGCCGATCTGGCGCCGGCCGGCCTCGATCATGTGTTCTTCTGCAATTCCGGCTCGGAGGCCGCCGACACCGCGCTCAAGATCGCGCTGGCCTATCACCAGATCAATGGCCAGGGCTCCCGCACACGCCTGATCGGCCGGGTGCGCGGCTATCACGGCGTCGGGTTTGGCGGCATTTCGGTCGGCGGCATTGTCAACAACCGCAAAATGTTCGGCACGCTGCTGGCCGGCGTCGATCACCTGCCCGCGACTTACGATCGTGACAAGCAGGCCTTCACCAAGGGCGAGCCGGAGTATGGCGCGCATTTCGCCGACGAGCTGGAGAACCTCGTCAATCTGCACGGCGCCAACACCATCGCCGCCGTGATCGTCGAGCCGATGGCCGGCTCGACCGGCGTGATCCCGGCGCCGAAGGGCTACCTGAAGCGGCTGCGCGAGATCACCCAGAAGCACGGCATCCTCTTGATCTTCGACGAGGTCATCACCGGCTACGGCCGGCTCGGCCACGCCTTCGCCGCCGAGCGTTACGGCGTCACGCCGGACCTGCTCACCTTCGCCAAGGGCGTCACCAATGGCGCCGCGCCGATGGGTGGCGTGATCGTGCGCGACACCATCCACGACGCCTTCATGAGCGGCCCGGAGCACATGGTGGAGTTCACCCACGGCTATACCTACTCGGCGCATCCGATCGCCTGCGCGGCCGGCCTTGCCACGCTCGACATCTACCGCGACGAGAAGCTGTTCGAGCACGCCAAGGCGCTGGAGCCGAAATTCGCCGATGCCGTGATGTCGCTCAAGGGTCTCCCCAACGTGCTCGACATCCGCACCGTCGGTCTCACCGCCGGCATCGACCTCGCGGCGCTTCCCGACGCGGTCGGCAAGCGCGGCTACCAGGCGATGGAGACCGCCTTCCACAACAACGACCTGAT
>NZ_JAFAVV010000788.1 GCF_019242285.1 Bradyrhizobium sp. | reverse complement strand
CTGTGGTTGCTTGGGAAAACGTTCGAAATCGGTGGTATAAGCCGCAATGAATTAGTCAGGTCGGGCTAAGGTGCCACGAGCCAGTCAGGCTCCTGCGTCTTTGCGCGAAATCCCATTTGCGGACCGATTTTCGCCTTTAGCTACTGCGACCCAAGCTACGCAGTTCGCGTCGTAAAAAATATCGGAAGATGTTCGTGATCAATCCGAAAGGTAGGGACAAACATGACGACCTCGTTGTTGTCCAACCCCTGAGCGCGCGGGAGAGATAAATGTTGCAGCGCAAAACGTCCAACGAGAATTTCCGTCTATTATGATCGGAAAGTTCGATGATGAATGCACCGTCGGTCCGGCACCTACGCCATCTGACTGCGCTGCACGATCACGGCCACTTCGGCCGTGCGGCTGAAGCCTGTCACGTCACTCAATCGACCCTCAGCGCCAGCATCAAGGAGCTCGAATCCATATTGCAGGTGGCGCTCGTCGACCGCTCGAAGCGCCGCGCAGTTCTCACGCCGGTCGGCATCGACGCCGTGGAGCGCGCGCGCAAGATCGTCAAGGAGATCGACGAGCTCGTAAGCTTCACTAGCGCTTCACGCGATCCTCTTTCGGGAACGCTGCGGATGGGGGCCATTCCCACAGTTGGACCATTTCTATTGCCGCGGGTGCTTCCGGGCTTGCGCAAGACGTACGACCGGCTGAAGCTCTATCTGGTCGAGGATTTGACGGATCGCCTCGTCGGTTCGCTGCACCGGGGCGACCTTGACGTCGTGCTGCTTGCACAGCCCTATGATTGCGGGCCGGTTGAGGTCTTTATTCTGTTTGAAGACCCCTTTGTCGTGGGGTTGCCGAGCGCGCATCCGCTTGCGCAGGCCGAGCGGATCAAGCCTCAACAACTGTGGCAGCAGGATTTGTTGCTGCTGAAAGACGGACATTGCTTGCGCGAACACGCCCTCGAGGCGTGTCACCTGGCTGACCGGCGCGCGACGGACAGTTTCGAGGCAACAAGCCTTGCGACACTTGTGCAGATGGTTGACAACGGGCTTGGAACGACATTGCTCCCGACGCTCGCCGTCGACGCCGGATTGCTGCTTGGGACGAGTCTCGTCACGCGACCGATGCTTGGCGAAGTGCCGACACGAAAGATCGGGCTCGTCTGGCGGCGCGGTACTGGACGACGCAAAGAGTTTCGCCTACTGGCGAAAGAGCTCGCCGAGCGCGCCAAGCCGGGCCCTAAAGGGGAGGCGCGGCAATAGTTATCCCGAGGAAGCGTCCATCGATCCATCGCGTCAGCGGGCGATGCTTTTCAATCTCAGAAGGACCTTCGTTTAGCTTCTGCTGAATTCAGTTCGGGTTGCCAATATGTTCACAGCCGGCAACCGGAAAGTCGATCCGCCATTGTCCATCCGTAATTCTCCTGCTGTGAACAGGCGGCTATAGTTCCGGCAATGTCAGATGCTGCGACGTACATTTTCCGATGCCCCAATTGCGAGGCTGAATACATAGTCGTCCGTGCCGAATGCCGCCGACGCACGACATGTTCCTGTGCGTGCGAAGCATGACCATGGGCCACATGCGCGTGATGCGGCCTTTTCGTGGTTACCAGCATCGTGATGCTTGGCGGCTTCCTGATGGTGTCTCGCCGCGTGCGAATGATATTCTGATGCCTTATGATGATCGGCTGCAGTCTTCGACATTTTGCTTCCTCCTCGGCAACGGTCCTAGAACAACGGAGGATCGGCAAAGAACGCGAACGAAAAATGATCGCGCCGAATTTTCCTGTCGTGCTGCGGCACTGCCTGTTCATAGGCTCCCGAGAGGAACGCCATGGGACGTTCGCTCATGTTGTGGGAGAGCGAGCGCATGGTGTGCAGCCACCGATACAAGCATCATTTTCGTGGTCAAAGCGCGCTGCAGAAGTCAAGCCTAATGCTCATCGGCTGTAAGCGAATAGGACCAGCAACACCATGGCCAGTAAGAGTCCGCCGATAATGGCACACTGTAGTCGACCCATTTCCCAAGCTGACCAATTGCGGGCAGACGAATTCTTCAAATCCCTTCTCCTCCCTTCGACTGAGGGCTACTGATCAGCAGTCTGCTTGCGTCGTCCCGACTCATGATCCTCCAACGGGCTCGGAATTTCGATTTAGTGCTTCCGCGTGGGACCTGTCTCGAAGGATATAAAGGCCGATCAGGGTGGCTATGACTACAATCATCCGGAAGTTGCCCGATATCTCTCTTCTGCGCCATGGCATCTGCGACTCCGCGACGTTCCGGTTATTAAGAAAGGAGGTAGAAAAGCCCGCTTGATAACGCGATGGTCGCCGGCAGAGTGAGAACCCAGGCTGCCGCGATCAGCCATAGCGTCGTTCGCTGTACGCCGGCGCCTGAGCCGACCATGGCGCCGGCAATGCCTCCGGTCACCACATGCGTCGTACTGACCGGATACCCCCGTAAAGCCCGCAAAGCTGATGAGCACCGCCGCGACAAGCTCAGCCGAGGCACCCTGCGCCGGCACAAGATGCGACTTGCCAAGGCGTTCACCAAGCGTCTTCACGATGCGCCGATAGCCGACCATGGTGCCGACGCCAAGACACAGGGCACTCAGGACGCGCACCCACCACGGCGCATATTGCACCGAGCGCATCAGTTCGTCGTGCAGCGATTTGGCCGATTGCTTGTCGGCCTCTGGAAGGTTCTTGCTTTCTTTCGCCTCGCGCAACAAAGCGAGCGTCTGGTTCAGATCGTTGCGAACCGCAGGTCGCTCGCCTGCCGGAATATCGCCAACCCGCGAAAGCGGCTCAAATCGGGACACTAGCGCGCCGGCGGCGGACAAGCCCTGCTGCTCTCGCGGTCCGTCGGTACGCTCGATGAGCCCGGGTGCACTTTGCATCTGCTTCGTTGCCTGACTGATCTGTTCGTGTGTCATTTCAAGGTTGAGCGCGTAGCTCGCCGGCATCAATCCGATGATGGTGAGCATGATCAAGCCGATGCTCTTCTGACCGTCGTTGGTTCCATGTGCGAAGGATACGCCGGTGCAGGTCAGGATCAGCAACAGCCGCATCCACCAGACAGGCGGCTTATCACCTTGCGGCGGCTCATAGAGCTGTCTTTGCCGGACGAACTGCCTGAACAGCAGAAACACGCCGAGCGCCAGCACAAAGCCGAGGATCGGCGACACGAGAAGCGAAGCCAGAACGCCCCAGACCTGGCCCCAATCGACGCCCGTCACACCGCCTCCAGCGGCTATAAAACTATTTTCAAGGGCAATGCCGATGAGCGCGCCAATGAGCGCGTGCGAGCTCGAGTTCGGGATCCCGAGCCACCACGTGCCGATGTTCCAGATCAGCGCGGCCGCAAAGACAGCGACCAGCATGCCGGCGGCCAGGCTTCCGTCGGGCGGCGACAAGACCTCAGGAGGGATCAGTTCAACCAGGGCATAGGCGACGGCGATACCGCCGACGATCACGCCGACAAAATTCATGATACCGGACCAGGAGACCGCCACGACCGGGCGCAGCGAGTTTGTGTAGATCACGGTCGCGACCGCATTTGCGGTATCGTGGAACCCGTTCGAGAACTCGAAGAAGAGAACGAGGACGAAGCAGCCAACAAGAATGGCAAGCGTGGCGGCCGATCCAGGAGCAAGAGAGGCGAGCATGCTCGATTCCTCGTGAGAGCATTCGGGTAAGCTCGCGGCAGCTTAAGGTTTTCCCCTGTCACAAAACTTTCGCGGGAGACGTTGCTCGGGCCGGTATGTCGGTTAGCGATGGACAGGCCGGCACCATCCGCTCTCGATACCGGAGTGCCTCGACCAGCAATGGAGAACGCCTGTACCGGCTGTCTACGTTGGGGGTCCGGGAAACGATCCGCCCGGTCTTGCATTAGCGATCCTCCTCGCACTCGCGGACAGCGGCGGCCTCTTGCAGCGCGGAGATGACCGACCTCGCAAGATCCGGTCTCATCCTTCGGCCGCCGAAGGCCGCCTCCAAGGGACTACCTGAGAAGTCGCTTCATTACCCGGCCCATCAGTTGGATCCGGTCCGAGAGCAACTGCCCGCCGACGGCGAAATCTTTCGGCGGATACGGATGGAATCTGATGTTGATGTCATCCGTCTGCGAAGGACCAACTCCGAACAATTTCGCCGCACCCTGGTCAGTCTGTCGGCTACGCGCCGCTGTTGCCGCGCGGACATCGACCAGTCGGATAATTCGACGGTTACGTCCGCGGCGCCGCGCTCGCCTGGAGTGCGCCCGGCTACGAACAATTCGCCGTCGCGATAGGGCGTGAAATGGACGGTCGTCCTTTCCCGTAGCTGTTCGCGGGTGACCGGAGCGCGAGGATCGAAAAAAAGCTCGCAAATCTCGTCCGTGAGGCGCTCGGCGACGACACCGCACCGCTCCGCAGTCAGCTCGGGAGAAGTGATCCGAAGGTAGGGCACGCTAAACCGAAAGAAATCCAGGATTTGCCTGCCGTTGGGCCGGCGTTCCGGATGGAAACGAACGGGCCAATGAAATGTTTCGGGAGCCCGCGGGAGCGAGGGAACGCGGCCACGAGAATGGTAGCGGATGACCCGGATCCGGCATAGGCAACCGATGTGGTCGAGGTGATCGTATCGCCGCCGGCCGGTTGCTCTCAGACCAATCCCATCGACACCGCTACCGCGACGGCCTCGGAGCGGCTTCGGGTCTTCAGCTTTCGCTTTGCGCCTTCGACGTATTCATGCGCCGTCTCGGCCGAAATCTTCAGTATCCTGCCGATCTCGCGATCGGTGTTTCCTCGCGCGACAAGTCGCATGGCGTCCAGTTCGCGCAAAGTGAGGCCGGCGATCTGGAGAGGGATGCCCATTCGCGATGAGAGCCGCCGCGCCTTTTCGTAAAGAGCGATAGACATCGTGACGAGCGCGGCCCGCGCCGCTCCGTCCAGCCTCGCGTCTCGCCCGACCAGGCTGACGAGGCCGAATTGGCTGTCGTTGCGGTGAAGAGGAACGGCGAGACCCTCCGACCAGCCATGAGCCTGGAAGAGCTGCAATGCTTCGCGACCGGCGACGCCGATCTTTCGATCGTTGCGTAGCTCGGACCAGAGAAAAGGCTCCTTGCGCCGCTTCAGCTCTTCGATGATCGGATCGCGATTGACCAGTCCGGAGCCGAGGTAAAACCGCTTCCAGCGATCGGGCCAGTTGAGGATATAGATGACGGTCCGCTCGCGATTGGCGAGGTCGACCTCGCCGCAGGCAAAGGTATCGAATCCCGCCGGGCGGATCGCCTTCTTGAACAGATCCCGGCAGGCCTCCAGTGAATTGCAGCGGTAGAGATGATCGCAGAATGCCATTGCGTCGTCGGAAATCATTGAAAAGTTCCATCTGCTTAAAAATCGATCATGCCACCCCCCGAACGGGGGGATGACTAGAAAAACAAACGCGCGGATTATTGCGACGATCGTATCTTGAAAGAAACGGAAAACAACTCTTTCCGATTCGCGAGGTTGATTGATCAACCACGCTCGCATGTGAATGGCATCACAAGCCCTCGGTCAGAGTACCCCTATACTCGTAAGCCTTTTGCAAATGGTGATTTCCGATGCCGACTAATATTCCGGCGCTCGGCCGTTCCGAGCAAGCGCAACCGCGGAGCGCTCCGCTCGGCGGCGTGCCCTTCGTGATCTGGACGGTCTTGCTCTTCCTCGCAGTCGCGACCGTTTTCTACGGCCCGATCCTTGCGGGCTCGTACACGTCAGACTTGGCCGCGATCTTCTAATCGGCGGCTGACAACTTGCACTCGGGAGACTCGCTCATGAGTACTTCTCAACGTCAATTGAGCGCGCTGTCGCCGGAAGATCGCATGCTGTACCGGCAATGGCTGCGGCGCGGCCTGTTTCTGTACGGCGCGATAGCGATCATCGGAGCGATGGCGATCTCGTACCACATTGCCGGGCCGCAGCCGCTTGCAACTGCCGACTCCGCTCTGGCGGCGGCCAAATAGATGCGCTGGATCGACTGCGTCGGATTTGCAGCGTCCATCGCGGTGCTCGCAAGTTTTTGCATGACGACGATCGTCCCGTTGAGGACCATGGCGCTGGCGAGCAACCTGTTGTTCATCTCGTATGGCCTTCTGGCCCACATCTATCCGGTCCTCTTCCTCCACATCGTGCTGCTCCCAATCAACGTCTT
>NZ_JAFAVV010000710.1 GCF_019242285.1 Bradyrhizobium sp. | reverse complement strand
AGCGTTTCTTCAATGTGCGAGTAGCTCAAGGGGGCCGGCAAATTCGGAGGGTGCCGGTGATGTGTTCCAGAAAAGCCAACCAGCCATCGCTCATAATTGGAGAATTCTAATTCCGCGTGTAGGGGGCGAATTGAGAACTCAAGAAATGATGTTTTGCCGGGTTCGGCCAGCTCTGGTTGCGGTGAGTGCCTTTGCAGTAGTTCTGTCTGGCGCCACGGCCAGCGCGGCCACCCCGGATACGCAAGCAGCGGGTCAGAGATGGTGGTCCTACGTACAACAGCTGGCAAGCGACCAGATGGAAGGCCGCCTTACCGGAAGTGAGGGATACAGAAGGGCTGCGCGCTACGTGACCGAGCAATTCAAAGCGAGCGGCCTCGAACCAAGAGGCGTTGACGGCTACTTGCAACCGGTCAACTTCGACGTGCAACGAATTCAGGCGGCCAAGTCCAGCCTGACCCTCATCGAAGGCAACCATGAACAGGCGCTTTCCTTGGGTGAAGATGCCCTGTTGGGGAGCCGTCTGCCTCAACCAAAGAGCGTCGAAGCGCCGCTGGTCTTCATTGGCTATGGACTCCACATCCCGGATGCGAACTATGATGATCTAGCCGGCCAGGACCTGCATGGCAAGATCGTTGTCTATCTTAGCGGCGGTCCCTCCAATCTCGCGAGCGCCCTCAAAGCACATTCGCGCTCACCCCAGGAATTCTACAAGGCGGTGGAGCAAGCGGGCGCCGTGGGCATCGCCAGCATTCCGAACCCCAAGAATATGGACATCCCATGGTCCCGCATGTCGCTGGCGGCCTCACAACCGGGCATGCGGCTGTCTGATCCGGCTTTCCAGGACACGCGCGGCCCGATGTTCACGGTCACTCTGAATCCAGCACACGCGGAGCAGATTTTCACCGGTTCGGGCCACACTTTGAATGAGTTGCTGGCTTTGGGAGATGGGGGCAAGCCTTTGCCAAGGTTTCGATTGACCGCGACACTGCGGGCAGACGTGAGCGCCCTGACGGAGCAGGTTGAATCACCAAACATCATCGGTGTGCTGCCGGGGTCCGGCCCGCAACGGAAGAACGAGTACGTGGTCTTGAGCGCGCACCTGGATCATCTGGGAATAGGCGAGCCGATCAACGGCGACCGCGTCTACAACGGTGCCATGGATGATGCATCTGGTGTGGCTACTTTACTTGAGGTAGCCAGCCAGCTACACGGTTCAGACCTGCCGCTGAAACGCTCGGTGCTGTTCGTCGTTGTATGCGCCGAGGAAAAAGGCCTGCTCGGATCGCGCTACTTCGCCGGGCATCCTACTGTACCGGCAAAGTCTATGGTTGCCGACCTGAATACGGACATGTTTCTGCCGATCATACCGTTGAACAACCTGACGGTGTACGGACTGGAAGAATCTACGCTTGGCGACGATGTTCGCGCGGTCGCGGCGGGGATGGACGTAAAAGTTTTGCCCGACGCACAGCCGGATCGAAATATCTTCATTCGTAGCGATCAATACAACTTTATCCGGGCTGGGGTGCCATCCATCATGTGCGCGTTTGGCGCAAGTCCAGGTACGGACGAAGATAAGACCATGAAGAGTTGGCTTACCAACCGGTATCATGCGCCGTCCGACGATACGAACCAGCCGGTAGACCTAGTGGCGGCGGCGCGATTCAACCGATTGCTGCTAACCCTAACAGAGCGAATAGCCAACGCAGACGCCCGGCCCGAGTGGGAAACGACGAGCTTCTTCAAGAGATTTGCGGCGGCGAATAACTGAGCGAATCGGACGTCCCGGCGGAGAGAAGAGTGCGATAGCGCTCGAAGGCGCTCAAATGTTCTCGGTCGGACCGCAGGCCGATGTAGCCGTCCGGGCGCACTGCGAGCAGCGTGATTTCTTCGATGCCCATGAGATCAGCGGCCGGCCGTTCGAGGTGGCCGATCTGGACGGACGCTTCAAATAGAGGAGAATCGATAGTGTGTTTCTGCAACGCGGCGTGCAGGTCCAGGAGCACCGAATTGTGTGCAGTTGGGCCGGCGAGCAGCATGAGCGTATGGCCGGCGCCCTGGGTAAGCTCGTGAAGCCCACGAGGCCGTCTGTCTGACACTTGAACCGGGATGGCGCCCGGTAAGCGGTCTCCGGGACCGAGATAGCTATTGGCGTCGCCGGAGACGATGGGCGATCGGGAATATTCGATGTTGAGTTCGGTCTCGGCTACGATTTCGTGGTGGCGCTTCTTCGGATCGGCGAGTGCGGCTTTGATTCCCTGGTCGCGGCTGTCGCGTTCGGCCGCGTCTATCATAGTCAGGTTACGTTCCATGACGTCGCCGGATTGAGCGACCATCTCGGCAACAGGACGCCGCTCGGCCTCATAGCTGTCGAGCATGCTAGGGGCGGCGGCACCTTGGTAGACGAGGGCAAGTTTCCAGGCCAGGTTGAAGGCGTCTTGCAGGCCGCAGTTCATGCCATGTCCCTCGGCGGGTGAGCAGAGGTGCGCCGCGTCGCCGGCCAGAAAGACCGCGCCGGATCGGAACCGGGTGGCTATCTTGGTGTGGCAGTGGAACCGTCTCGGGTTCTCCACGCCGATGAAAGAGGCGGTGGGCGAGTAGCGCCGAAGGGTGAAGGCGGCATCCAGGACGAGATCCGAATCCTCCGAACTCGGTCGTAGGTAGACACGCCAGCGATGACCGGGAATCGCTGTCAGGATGACTGGAACGGTCTCGAAGTAGACGAAGGTGGTTTCGAACGAGTCGGTCCAGCCTTCAAGAGTAGCGTCGAAAACGGCCCACGGCTTCGCCATGTCGTGGCCTTCGAAACCGATGCCGCTCAGCTCGCGCGTGGGGCTGTGGATGCCGTCGCACCCGACAACCCACTGGGCAGCCACCTGGTAGCGGTCACCATTACGCTCGATTTCGGCTAAGACGCCGTCGCGATGTTGTGTCAGCCCGATTAGCCGACATGATCGGTTCACCTCGCCGCCCTGTTGGCGGAGATAGCCGGTAAGAATAGACTCCGTCACTTCTTCTGACAGCCCGAGATTAAACCCGTAAGTGCTTCCGCAGTTCGAGAGATCCATCCCTCCAATTACTTTGCCGAGGGAGTGAATCTTGACACCTCGCTGTCTACAGCCGGCGTCGAGAAACCTTTCGGCAAGGCGGAGCGACTCGAAGATCTCGAGCGAGCGGGGATGCACCACCGTCGCGCGGTCCCAATGGAGCGGCCCGGGCTGCGCATCGATCAGATGGCATGGCACGCCGCGCCGCTGAAGCTCTGCAGTGAGGAGCAACCCCGTCGGCCCCGCACCCACCACCAGCACGGGAGGCCTGTAGCCTGCCGAGCCGGTTTTGGGGTCGTCCGTCACCTTGTCTAAATCGTTGGCGGAATCCGCCACATCCCTCCGTATCGCCCCTGAACGCATGGAAGAACATGTCATTTCGGGTTTGATGGTGTCGTTAAGCATTTCGGCAATGGCTGAGACTACGGATTAACAGTGGATTGCTGGGTAGTCACCGAGAAGAGGTGGCACTTTTCCAGCTCCTCTTCGAAGCGGAACCTGGCATGCACAAACAGGGCCGCGCGAGCGTCGCCGCTACCCTGGATCTCCTGGGTGAGCCACACGCCATCCGGTTGTCTCTGTTGGGCCAGGTGCAGCCAAAAGCCCTTGTGCAGATTGGCGAGCAGG
>NZ_JAFAVV010000564.1 GCF_019242285.1 Bradyrhizobium sp. | reverse complement strand
GCGCCTGATTGAAATCGCCGCAAAGGCTCCTGATCGTCGCGCGCCCGGCCGTGAGATCCGATCCGCGCAGGATTCGACCGGCGGCGGCGTTGGCACGCACCAGCACTCCGCTTCGATCGAACAGCAGCACGCCGGACTCGAGGGCCTCGAGCAGCTCGTCGAAGGTGATGTGCGCGTGATGCTCGATCGTCGCAGTGCCGGCCGGCACGCTTGCGGGCTCGCCTGGATCGGGCAGGCAGAGCGCCCGCCGCAGCGTGCGGACGATCTCGGAGGCGCGCTTCTGCTTGAGATCGAAACTGACGCCGCCCGAAGGCTTGCCGATCGTCGCCACGGCGCCGAGCCGCATCGCTTCGATCCGCTTGGTGGAATCCTCGTTGGCCACCAGCGAGGACAGGATGATGACCTTGGACGTCGAGCGCAGATGGAGGCGGCGCAACGTCTCCAGGCCCGACATTTCGGGCATCTCGATGTCGAGCAGCACGGCATCGGGCTTGAGCTGCCGCACCTTCTGCAGCGCCACGCGGCCGTCCGGCGCGGTGTCGACGACTTCGAGATCGGGATCGCTGTCGACGATCTCGGAGATCAGGTTGCGCATGATCAGGCTGTCGTCGACGACGAGGATGCGCTTGCGTGCGCCGGCGCCGCCGTCGATCTCCGCCAGGTTCATCGTAGCGTTCTCCTGTCGCCGGCCGCGGCGATGAGGGCGGCATGCCGGATGCGCCGCCGCGATGCGAAGCTGTTGATCGGCAATTCGTAACGGGGCCGCAGGCAGAACAGGTATTCCTGCAAGGAAGGGTCGCGCCAGACGCCGAAGAAGAACGGCCGCAGCGCAGCGACGGCACGCGGCAGCGGCTCGAAGGCCTTCGCGTCGAGGCGCATCAGGGCGCCGGTCTGGTCGACGACGATGCGGGCCTCGATCCGGCCGCTGACTTCGAGGCGCAAGGCAACGCCGCGCTCGATTGGCCTGGCGAGGCCGCCGCTCGCGAGGGCGCGGCCATCGAGCACCAGGGGTGATCGCGGCACCCGCGCTTCGGGGAACGGCTCCATGCAAGCGTCCAGCAACTCGATCGAAACGATATCGGCGCTCGGAACCAGGAAGCGATAGGGATGGCATCGCACCTCGATGAACTCGCTCATGCGGCGCCGTCCTCGATCTGCTCGCGGCGGAGGCGCGCGGCGGGGACCCGCAGGCCGAACACGGAAGCCCTGCGGGCGAGGTCGAAGATCTTTTCGGGATCGAGCACCAGCACGATGCGATCGAATCCCATGGTGGTGATGCCGCCGATGCCGGGCAGCGCTGCGACGCGGGGATGGGTCTCACGGATCAGCATCTCGCCGCGGCGCAGGATGCGATGCACCTCGACGCCCATGCGCTGGCCGGACCACTCGCACAGCACGATCGGCCGATCGGCGCGGACCTGCTCGGCGGGCTGCGGCAGCCGCAACAGCTCGGTCAGTCGGAACACCGGCAGGAAGTGGCCGCGAAGCAGGATCGAGCGCTGACCATTGACGTACTGCACGCCGGAGGTGGGAAAGACCAGGGCTTCGCTGACCATCGCTTCCGGAAAGCCGACCGGCTGAATCCCCGTGTCGGCCAACAGCATCGGCTGAATGGCCGCCGACAGCGGCATGTCGAGCCGGAACGTCGTGCCCTCGCCGGCGGTGGTCAGCACGTCGATCTTGCCACCGAGTTTGGTGATGTTCACGAGCGCCACGTCGAGTCCGACACCCCGGCCCGAGACGTCGCCGATCTCGGCGGCGGTGGAAAAGCCAGGCGTGAAGATGAAACGGATCGCTTCGTCGTCGCTCATCCGGCGGATTTCATCTTCGGAGGCGAGCCGGGAAGCGGCGATGCGTTGTTTCACCCGTTCGACATCGATGCCGCGGCCGTCGTCGCCGATCTCGATGACGATGCGGTCGACCTGCTGGCTCGCAACGAGGCGCAACGTCGCGACGCGCGCCTTGCCCTGGGCCAGACGGTCCGCTTCGCGCTCGATGCCATGATCGATGGCGTTGCGCAGCATGTGCGTGAGCGGATCGGCGAGCATGTCGGACATGCCCTTGTCGATGCGAATGCCGCCGGTCTCGGCGGCGAAACGCACCTGCTTGCCGAGGCTTCGCGCGGTTTCTCGCACCATGCGGGGAAAGCGGCCGACCAGCGTATCGAGCGGGATGACGCGCAAGCCGAGCGTGCTTTCATGGATCAGGCTGATGATGCGGCCGATATCGACCTCGACCGAGCAGAAGTCGCGGTGCTGACGCACCAGCGTGTCGATGTCGGCGCGCAGTTCCGGCGCGCGGGTCACGGCGAGATCGGCGAGCCGCCGCAAGGCATCCGGAACGTCGGACTCCACGGCCAGCACGTTGAGGCGGCTCGCAATCGAGAAGAATTCGCCGATACGGCCGAACAGCTTGTCGAGCACCTCGACGGGAACGCGCACCTGGGTTTCGTCGGCTGCCTCGGACCGGCTGGCGCCCTTCGGCGCCAACATGAATTCGCCTGCGGCATGGCCGGGGACGATGCGCTGCACCTCGCCGACGACGCGGAGGGCGAGATCGCCGAGACGGTGTGCGAGCACGTCCGGTTCCTCGGCATCGAGCAGCAGCAGGGCCAGCGCAGGCTGGCCGCCCTGCGTGGTGGCCTGCCCGAGCAACGGGTCGAGCTGGGCCAATCTTGCCATCGTCACGGCGTCCGGAAGCTCGACGACGGCAAGCTTGAGCGTGGCGCCTGATCCGTCGATCAAGGAGGCCAACCTCGTCCGCCGTCGCGGTGGGCCGGGACACAGCAGCGGGGTGTCGATGCCGAGCTTGCGCAGCTGCGCCTCCAGCTCGTCATCGACTGCGAAGATGTCCCGGATCGCCTTGCCCAGCGCATCCGCAAGGTCGCTCGCGTCGGCGCTCCGGTTGAGCGTTCGCTCGAGTGCGACGAGGGCGCCGTGCAGGAGATCCTCGCAAACGGGCGCGGAGCTCTGTGGCGACAGCCCGTCGGCGATCTCTTCGATCATCCTGTCGATGCCGCCGGGAAGCGAGAGGGCGCGGCTGAGCGTGGCGCAGTCGCGCGCCAGCGGCAGCCGTCGCGAGGTTGACGCCAGCGCTTCGTCGATCCGCCTCGCCAATGCGTCTCGCAGGAGCATGCTCAACGCGGTCGTCGTCGGGACGACGCCGCAATCCGCACCGACGAGCAGGCCGAATCGTTCGGCCTCCCACAACAGCTCGGCGAAAGCGCAGAGCCGCTGCACGTCGGAGCTGGTCGAGGCATCATGCGCCATCGCCTCCATGCGGGCGAGCGCGAGCTGGGCACAGGCATAGGCCACCATGCCGGCCGCCTCGCGAAAAGCCTCCTCCTGTCCCTCGACGATGGCCCGGGCCGCTTCGGGCAGCACCTCGCAGAAAAGCTCCGCAAAGCCCTGGAGGAGATCCAGATCGTCACCGATGAAGCGCCAAGGCTCGCCGCCGGCCGGCGCCGTGGTCACGATCACGACATCCTGCCCGGTGGCAACGGCGGCTTGCTGCAGCTCATCGATGAGTGAGGGCGGGGCCGACCAGCCGAACGGTGCGGCCAGCGCGTCCTCCAGCACGTCCGCCGAGGCGATCAGTGCGTCCTGGATCGCGGCGTCGATGGTGCGCTGGCCTGCCCGGAGCTGCGACAGGAGCCCTTCCGCCTCATGAACCAGGGTCTCGACACCCTTGGCCCCGATGACCCGGGACAGCGCCTTGATCGAATGAAACGCACGGAACACGACATCGATGTCGGCTTCGGTGATATCGGCGGGATTGACGGCGGCGAGGTGTTTCTCGATCGCCGCGAGGTGCTGGCGGACCTCGACGCCGAACTGGGACAAGAGCTCGGAATCGATCGCGTCGCTCATGACGGCTTCCCGGCTCCGCGGGGCGACCGGTCAGCGAGTGCGATCAGCCAGCGTGCATAGGCGTCCTTGTCGAAGCCGGTGAGGGTAGGGGAGGCGCGGCCGGACGGCTTCGCGAGCACCGTGTCGGCGCCGGCCTTGCGCCATTCGGCGGAGGCGCGCGAGCCCGGCCAGGCCTGATGCGCCAGCGCCACCACGCGTGCCGGCGTCAGCAGGGACAGCGCGCCGATCAGCGCGTGCGATTCCCGGACCGAGTCGGTATCGACCGCCAGGATGTCCGGGCGGTCGCGCCGGACGATCGCGACGGCCTCCTCGACATGCACGCAACTCAGTGCGAGCTCGTCCGAGGCCAACGCCTGAACCGCGGATGCAAAAGCCTCGTCCTCGGTCACGATCACGAGCGCGGCCATCCGGTCAGCTCTCCTCGGCCGGGACCAATCCGTGAAACGGCGCCGTCCAGGACGAAAGCTTCTCTGCGATCCTCGGCAGGCTCGCGACCAGTGCCGACTGGCAGGCGGCGCGCGCCGCCTGAGGCATGCCGGCGACGACGCAGCTCTTGAAGTCCTGGATCAGCACGCCGCCGCCATGGGCGGCGACCATTGCGGCGCCACGAGCGCCATCCTCGCCCATCCCGCTCAGCACGACCGCGGCCACCCGAATGCCGGCGTCCACCGCCGAGCCGAGGAGAAGATCGGCGCTGGGGTGAAAGGCGCTGCCCGCGATTGATGTCGTCGACAACCAGAAGCCGCTGCTGGCCGCGCGGCGGATGCGATAGTCCGCGCCGCCACGCAACACCACGATCTGGGCGGCGGGCAACTGCCCCGCGCCGGTTTCGCTGACGGTCAGTCCGGTCTCGACCGCGAGGTGGCGTGCAAAGGCCATCGTCTGGTCGGCGGGCATGTGCTGGGCCACCACCACCGGTACGCGCGGCGGCTCGATGTGCCGCAGCAGGGTGATCAGGGCGCCCGGACCGCCTGTCGAGGCCGCCACCACGATGATCTCTGGTGATCGCGCCGGATCACGCGGGCCGGGCGCGGCAGGTCGCGCCGCCGGCTCCTCGCGGATCGGCCGGCCAGTCGAGAGCGTCTCGATGGCCTCGTGAAGTCCGGCCGCCATGCCGCCGAGATCGAGCATGCCGTTCTTTCTGCCTGGGATCACGGGAGCCTTCATGGCCAGCCGTGGCGACGTCGATCCCGGGTCCCGCATGGCGATGATGAGGGTTTGTCCGGCATGGCCTCTCACTGCCTGACGCATCACGTCGCCCTCGACGTCCGTCAGCAGCGTGTCATCTATGATGGCAAGGTCGATCGTGCCGTCGGTGAGCAGGCACGTCGACTCCCGGACGGAGGAAGCCTCGGTGACGCCAAACCGCTGTCCGTAACGGCGCAATCCCTGCTTCAGCCCGATGCGCAGGAAGCCGGATGGTGAGGCGACGAGGACGCGGGACATGGCAGGTCATGCCAGCTTGCGATAGACGGTGGCGGCCGGCGCTTCGATTGGCTCGAAGGCCTGCGGATCATCCAGCGTATCGGCAGCTCCCAGCACCAGAACTCCGCCGGGTCGTAACGCCGCCGCCAGATGACCCTGCGCGCGTCGCTTGGCCGCTTCGTCGAAATAGATCAGCGTGTTCCGGCACAGCACGAGATCAGCGCCGGTGACGGGCGGCGGATCAAGCAAGTTGTGGGCAACAAAGCTGACAGCGTGGCGAAGCTCCGCCGGGACGGTCCAGGTGCGGCCTTCCGAGAGGCCGGTGAAGTGCGGCGCGGCCCACGCCGGAATGGCGCGGAAGCTGTCGAGCGCATGCAGTCGCGGATAGGCGCCCGTCCGCGCCTTGGCAAGCACGGTCTCGCTGATGTCGGTGCCGAGGATGGACATCGGCAGGGGGGCGCTGCCGACGCGGGCGCCGGCAGCGACCAACGCCATGGTCCAGGTTTCCTCGCCGGTCGAGCAACCCGCCGTCCACGCGGACAGCATGGCGCGTCCCGCCTGCCGTCGCCGCGCATCGAGCTCCGGAAGCACCTGGTCGCACAACAGCTCGATTTGCGCCGGGTGGCGGAAGAAGTAGGTCTCATGCACGAGCATGGCCTCGACCAGCCTGCTCCAGGCGAGATCGCCCGGCGGCGATATCGCCAGGCGCTGGGTATAGGCGTATCGATCCGGCATCGCGAGCCCCGCCAGGCTCGATGCGATCTTGCCCATCACGTCCGCCGGCCGGAAGCCGATGCGCTGATTGACCGCAGCGGCGAGCCGCGGCAGCACGGCGTCAATGTCGGTCTCGACCATGCTCATGTGAACCGGCCCGCTCCGTCGGAATCCTGTCTTGCGGCGCTCATGCCGTCTTGAACCGGGCAACGCGCGTGCGGGACATCTCGGCAAGCTGCGACAACTGCACCATCGTCGCCGTGATCTCCTCGGCGGCGGCGGCATTCGAGGTGGCGATCGAGCGGAGCTGCGACATGCTGCCGTCGAGTTGCGTGATGCTCGCCTGCTGCTGTTCCACCGCGGCGGCCGATGAATGGATCATCTGCGTCGTCTGCTGCGTCTCGCTGGCGATGCCGTGCATCGCGGTCCGCACCACCTCGGCTGCGGACTTGCCCTCGTTCGCTTCCGTCGTCGCCTGCTCGACGATGTCGGCGATCTGCTTGGCGTTCTGGCCGGCGCTCTCGGCGAGCTTGCCGACCTCCTGGGCGACCACCACGAAGCCCTTGCCGTGCTCGCCGGCGCGGGCCGCCTCGATCGCGGCGTTCAGCGACAGGATGTGGGTGCGGTTGGCGATCTGGGCGATGACCTCGGTGATCTGGTTCACCTTGCGGCTGCTCTGGGCGATCGCATCGACGATGCCGGACAGGCGCTCGACCGAGGACAAGCCCTTCTGCACGAGCTGGGCC
This sequence comes from Bradyrhizobium sp., assembly GCF_019242285.1. Lineage (GTDB taxonomy): Bacteria > Pseudomonadota > Alphaproteobacteria > Rhizobiales > Xanthobacteraceae > Bradyrhizobium. Next base: position 13,212 of record NZ_JAFAVV010000564.1, on the reverse strand, counting down.
GCGTTGCCGGCCTTGTCGCTCGCAGCCTTGGTGTTGTCCGACACGCTCTTCAGTGCGAGCGTCGATTCGTTCAGCGCCAGCGCGACCTGCGAGAGCGAGGAGTTCTGCGAGCGCGCGCCGTCGGAGACCTGCCCGACGGCGGCGCTGGCCTCCTCGATCGAGATCGCCGTGCGCCGCGCCTGATCGCCGAACTCCTTCAGCGCATCATGGGTCGGCTCCAGCAGCCGGTTGACCTGTTCGCTGATCTCCTTGAGGAAGCCGACCTTGTCGGCCACCGGAACGCGTACGGTGAGGTCGCCCTGCGCGGCCTTGGAGATGATGTCACCGATCTCGCGGGTCGTCGCCTCCGCCTTGAGCATCGCCTTGATCCGGTCGGCGTTCTGCTTGAAGACGTCGACGGCGCGGGCCATGGCGCCGAGCTCGGTCCTGCTTTCCATGTCCGGGATCAAGACCGAGCCATCACCCTCCGCCAGGCGCGCCATTGCGCCGGTCATGGCGTTGAGCGGCACGATGATCTCGCGGGTGATGAACCACGACAGGAAGCCGCCGATCAGGACGGCGCCGATGCTGATCGAGAGCAGCAGGAGATTGCCGGTCGAGGTGCTGGCGACCGCGGCTCTCACCGCTTCCTCGCGCCGCTCGACGAGCTGGTTGCGCACGTCCTCGCTCTTGGCCAGCACGTCGTTCTCGGTCCCGATCACCTTCTGGTAGGTCTGCAGCATGCTCTGCGCGGCGCTCACGACGTTGAACGCAGTTTGCGTGCCCCGCACGGCGTCGTTGGCCGTTGACGCCACATTGGTGGCCTGCTGGCCGACCGATGGCGCCGCGCCGGCCGCCCATGACGAGGTGGTGACGGACGCATAATGCGCAAGCGTCACCTCCGACGGCTCCAGCGCCACGAGCCGCAGCGCCTCGCTCATCGGCTCGGAACCGCGTGAGGCTCCAGGGTCCTGGTCGCGTCTGGCCTGCGTATATCCCGCAGAGTCGCGGAAGCTGGCGGCGCGCTGAGCGATCGCCTTGCGCGCGGCCATCACCCCATCGGCCTGCTCGAGGAAGTCCATGATCACCTTGCGCGCTTCGGTGGCCTGCTGCTTCCTGGCCGGATCGATGAAGAGATCGATGGCCTCGCTGAACGCCTTGCCGGTGTTCGCCTTGCGCGAGAAGTAGCGCTTTTCGTCGTCGTCCGTCGCGGTCTGCACGTAGCCGACCAGCCTGCGGCCGGCGCCGGCGAATTCGCGGTCACCGAGCAGGAACAGCTGCGCCTGCCGGCCATAGAGCAGCGCACGGGTATATTCAGCCTCGGTCTGCGAGAGCGTGAGATAGCCCACCACGGCGATCCCCAGCGACAGCAGCAGAAGCACACCGGCGAGCAATTGGATTCGCGATCGGATCGAGAGGTTCCGCAACATGAGCCTCACCTTTTGCCGTCCGGGCTTGCCGAGCTTCGTTCGGGTTCATGGGTCATCCCCGTCAGCAATGGCGTCTAAAAACCATTGCTCCTTAAGCGTGCATCGCGCTGTCATTGTGACCGACAGCGCACGTCGCCCGGGTTTTTGTGCGATGAATTATGGCCTGCCGCGCACGGCGAGCGCGCCGGCATGAAAAGGAAAATCTTCTTTGGAAACGAGGCGTTATAGAATGATGTTCAACAGCTATCGGGCTATCGAATTGTTGCAAATGTAGTGTCGAAGGCGCTGGCCGCGGGCACGGTGGCATCGCCATGTGATGCTCCGTGCGACCGGAGCGGTCGGGTCGCAACTGCGACCTGTCCGGTTCTTCAATCGCTCGCGAGCACGTTGCTGAACAGCACGTAGCGCTCGCCGTTGAAGCGCACCAGACGCATCTGCTTGATCGGCCGGTGATCGGTCGGGCTCGAGGTCAGCTTGATGCCCGGCAGCAGGAGGGGAAGCTCCATATCAAGATGGCTGGCCTTGTCCATCACGTTCTCGCGGGTGAGGTCGTCGCCGCATTGTCTGATGAGCTCGACCACCGCATGGCCGATATTGTAGCCATAGGGCGCGTAATAGTCGCTCTTGTCGACGTGAGGGTTGTACCTGTCCATCCAGGCGTTCCAGGTCTTCATCTCCGGATCGTCACGCCATTGCGGGTCGGCCGGATCCTTCTGATAGGCCGCCGAGATGATGCCCTTGGCGGCTTCGAATCCGGCCGGCTTGATCGCACCCGCAATCGAGGAGCCGACGCTGGAGACGAATTCCTGTGGATGCCAGTCGATGTCATAGGCCTTGCGGATCGCCTGCGCGGCGAATTTCGGCACCGAGAAGATCAACAGCGCGTCGGCGCCGGCGGCCTTCAGCGAGACGATCTGCGAATCGACCGTCGGATCGCTGGTATTGTAGGTCTGCTGCGACACGATCATCTTGTCGGCCTTGTCGCCGAGCCCACGCTTGAAGCCTAGGAGGTAATCGCGCCCGAGGTCGTCGTTCTGCATCAGGATGCCGACCTTGGCATCCGGCTTGTTGGTGAGAATCCACTTGGCGTAGATTTCGGCTTCGGAGGCGTAGTGCGGCGTCCAGCTCAGCGTCCACGGATAATGCTCGGGATCGTTGAAGACCGTAGCGCCGGTGCCGATGAAAAGATGCGGCACCTTCTTCTGGTTGATGTATTTCACCACCGCCATGTTGGTCGCGGTACCGACGGGATTGACCAGAAACAGGACCTCCTCGCTCTCGATCAGGCGGCGAATCTGCTCGACGGTCTTGGGCGGGCTGTAGGCGTCGTCGAGCGCGACATAGTTGATCTTGCGTCCGTTGACGCCGCCTTGCTCGTTGACGAACTGGAAATAGGCGGTCGCGGAGATGGCGCCGGCAGAGTAGGCGGAGGCCGGCCCGCTGAAGGGCGTCGTGGTGCCGATCTTGATTTCGGTATCCGTGACGCCGGGGCCGTATTTTTTCTGCGCCGACACAGGCGTCACGGCAGAGCCGAGCGCAAGCGCGACCAAGACGGCCAACGCAGAAAGTCTCCTCCCGATCATCTCTATCCTCCCGTTCTTTTGAGCGGGGAGGCCGGCGTGAGTCGTTCCGCTAGTTTCGCAGCACGACCCGTCCCACGACCTTTCCGGCCCGCAATTCGTCGATCCAGTTCTGCACGTCACCCATCGGCTCTTCCCGCATGGGCGCAGGCTTGATCTTTCCGGCGCGCGCGAGCGCCATCAATTCGTGTGCCTCGGCCAGCGTGCCGACCATGAATCCTTCGATGGTCATGCGCTTGTAGGCCCACTGCACCATTGGCAGGCTGAAATTGCCGCCCATCAGCCCGGAGACCACGATCTTGCCGCCGCGCGCGAGCGCGGACACTGCGAAGGCCATGGATTTGTCGTTGCCGGCGAAGTCGACGATGGCGTCGAAACCGCCCTCGTTTTCCTTGACGATGCGGCGGCCGATCTCGGGCTCGGTCGGGTCATAGGCAACCGCGGCGCCGTTCTCGAGCGCCGTCTCGCGCGCGGCCGGGTTCAGATCCGCCACTGAGACGTTCTGCTTGAACATCGCCTGCGCGAACGACAGTCCCATCATGCCGACGCCGCCGAGCCCGATCAGCAGCAGATTGCGTTGCCGGGGGCGATCGACCAGCCGCTTCAGCGCGCCATAGGCGGTCACGCCCGAGCACATCAAGGTCGCCGCGAGATTGACGGGGAGCGGATCGTAATCGAGCAGGTATTTCGCGTCCGGCACCAGCACATGGCTGGCGAAGCCGCCGTCGATGTTGACACCGACGAAGCGCGGCTTCAGGCAGAGATTTTCGTCGCCGTTGCGGCAGTCGCGGCACTGGCCGCAGCCGATCCAGGGAAACACCGCCTTCTTGCCGCCGATCAGGTCCTTAGAGGCGTCGGGCCCGACGTCCTCGACGACGCCGGCGATCTCGTGGCCCAGCGTGAAAGGCAAGGTCATGCCGCGCGTGGTGTCGAGCCGCTTGCCGCCGCCGAGATCGGCGTAACCGTCCTGGATGTGCAGATCGGAATGACAAAGCCCGCAGCGCTCGATGCGGACCAGCACCTCGGTTCCCTGCGGCTTCGGCGTGTCGACGATGGTCTCGCACAGCGGCGCGTCGAACTTGACCAATGACTGGCGGCGCATCAACGCCATGACAAATCTCCCTGGGAAGGTGCGGCCCCTTTGTTGCGTATATCGGCCAATTCACGGGCCATTGCAACAAAGCCGGACACCGGGATGGTTTCGGCACGCCGGGTCGGCTCGACCTCGGCGGAGGCGGCGAGGCGCTCGGGATCGACCGACAGCGATTTGAGACTCTGCCGCAACATCTTTCGTCGCTGTCCGAAGGCGGCGGCCGCCACCTGCTCCAGCAATCGACGGTCGCAGGGTTCGGGAGACGTGCGCGGCACCAGCCGCACCACCGAGGAGGTGACCTTGGGCGGCGGCACGAAGGCGGCAGGCGAGATGTCGAACAGGATCCTGGTCTCGGCCCGCCAGTTGGCAAGCACGGCGAGCCTGCCATAGGCTTCCTCGTTCTCGTGCGCCACGATGCGCTCCGCCACCTCGCGCTGGAACATCAGCACCATCATCTCGTACCAGGGCGGCCATGGCTCGATCGACAGCCAGCCGATCAGAAGCGAGGTCGCGATGTTGTAGGGCAGGTTGGCAACGATCTTCGCTCGCGTCGATCCGAGATAGGGGCGGGGATCGAAGCCTTGTGCATCGGTGCACACGATCTCGAGCCGTCCGGGATAATGCCGGGAAATCTCTTCGAGCGCGGGAATGGCCCGCGCGTCATGCTCGACCGCGACGACGTGCCGCGCTCCGAGCGCGAGCAGCGCGCGGGTCAGCCCGCCCGGACCCGGACCGATCTCGACCACGGTCGCATCCTCGAGCGGAGCCGCCGCGCGGGCGATCTTGGCCGTGAGGTTGAGATCGAGCAGGAAATTCTGACCGAGCGACTTGCGCGCCGACAGCGCATGCGCGCGAATGACCTCGCGCAGCGGCGGCAGGTCATCGATCGCGCTCATGATGCTGCGCGCTGCGCCGCCATGCGGAAGGCCAGGCGCAACGCGGCGATCAGGCTTGCGGGATTGGCGCGGCCGGTCCCGGCAATATCGAAGGCCGTGCCGTGATCGGGCGAGGTGCGGATGAACGGCAATCCGAGCGTGACGTTGACGGCGTCGTCGAAGGCCAGCGTCTTGACCGGGATCAGCGCCTGGTCGTGATACATGCAGATCGCACAGTCATAGGTTCTGCGCGCGGCGTCGTGGAACATCGTGTCGGCCGGCAACGGCCCCCTGATCTCGATGCCGTCGTCGCGCAGGATGTCGACCGCAGGCGCCACGATGGTCTGGTCCTCGGTACCGAGCGAGCCGTCCTCGCCGGCATGCGGGTTGAGGCCGGTGACGGCAAGCCGCGGACGGGCGACGCCGAAACGCGCCTTCATCGCCGCCGCGGCGATGCGGCCGGTCGTCACGATCAGGTCGGTCGAGAGCTGTGTGATGGCCTCGCGCAGCGACACATGGATGGTCACCGGCACCACCGCGAGCGCGGGCGACCACAGCAGCATGACGGGGTGCGGCGGATCGCCGCCGGCGGCCGCGAGCTCGGCCAGGAATTCGGTGTGGCCGGGATGGGTGAAGCCGGCGCGGTAGAGCACGCTCTTGGCGATCGGATTGGTGACGACGGCGCTGGCGTGCCCGCCTGCGACATCGCCGACCGCGCGGCGAATCGCGGCCAGGGCGGCTTGCGCGCTTCGAGCGTCAGGCTTGCCGGCCGGCGCAGTCGCGGTCTCGCCCGTCGCGACCACCGGCAGCGCATCCGCGAAAGTGGCAATCGTATCGGCGGGCGCGACGTCGGCAACGCGAACATCGAGGCCGAGCGTCCTCGCGCGCTGCCGGAGAAAATCGCAATCACCGAGCAGATAGAACGCGGGAAGCTTCAGCTCGTGCCGGCGCAGCCACGCCTGAAGGGTGATGTCCGGGCCGATACCCGCGGGTTCGCCCAGGGTCAGCGCGAGCGGCTTGTTTGCCATCCGTCAACGATATTCGATCATCGCCTCTTTGCGGACTTCCTGCAGATAATTGTTCGACGTCGTCTCGTATTTCTTGGCATAGAGCTTGTCGCGCATTTCCTTCTTCTTCGGCGTATCGACGGTGGTCGGCTTGCGGCCGCAGAGCACCACCATCTCGATACCCTGCTTGGTGACTTCCGGCGGCGTCAGATGGCCGATCGGCGTGTCATCGAGCATCTTGCGCAACGTGGGCGGGATATCGGCCGACGTCTTGACCACGGTGTCGCGGATGGCGGCGTTGGGCAGCGATTTGAAGTAGCTGTTCGCCTCGTCGCAGCTCTGCACGCGCGAGCGCAGGGACTCGGCCTCCTTGTGCTTGGCCTCGATCAGGGCGGGCGATGAGCCGCGCGGCATGATCAGCACCACCGGCTGCATGCTGTACTGAAAGGCATCCGCCTGTTGCGCGGCATCGCCGCCCTCCGCCTTGACCGCGGCGTCGACATCCTTCTCGCCGACCTGGAGGCGTTCCTTGTAGCGCCCACGCACGAGACTGGTCCAGACCATGTCGCTCTTGATCCGGGCCTTCAGCGTCTCCGGCCGGATGCCCTGCGCCTCCAGCGACTTCGACAGCTGATCCGCCGTGATGTGCATCCGCGAGCTCATTTCGGAATAGGCCTGGTCGATGTCGGAGCCGGAGGGATCGACGCCGAACTTCTTGGCTTCCTTGATCTTCAGCTTCTGCTCGATCAGCTCGTTGAGCACCTCCTGCCGGCTGGACGCCTTGTGCGTCGACAGGAAGTCGAGCTTGGTGCGCTGCTCGACGTCGAAATCGGTGATGGGATCGCCATTGACCATCACGATCACGGTTTGCGCACTGGCCGGCGGGACGTGGGCCAGCAGCGCCGTCGCGGCGATCCAGCCCGTCAACAAGGCCCAAAGGGAAGGCGAGAGCCTGCTCGTCATGTTGACCATCGTCATGTCGACCGATCCGAATTCCAGCCTAGTGCTCCGATTCCGAAGTTCGCACTTCGCCGCGGCGCGCTCCGAAGTTCGTGGTCGGGACGCAGCCGTCGGCTGGCAAATCGCCCGCCCTCTTTGGCGGGCTGGTCTCACTGCCCAGTCGCGGCAACCGAAACTGACGTGTTTGCAATCGTACGCAGGCCAAGCTGCAACATGTAGGCGTGGCCGAGAACCGGCGGGGTTCCCCCCGCCGTGTAGCTGTACGACGTTACATAGTTCGCCGCCAGCACGAAGCAATCGTCCACGTAACCGGCGCCGACGACATATTGGTTGACGTTGTTTGCCACAAGGTCCCAACGCACCGAGCCCGTCGCCACCCAGTTGGTGGCGAGCTTGACCGAGCCGCTGGCCAGGATGCCCTCGCGCCGGGTCAGGTAGCCGAGATCGGGCTGGGCGGCGTAGTCGCCATACATCATGCTGACCGACCAGCGGTCGAAATTGGCCCTGGCCTCGGCCTCGAGGCGCTGGACGTTCCAGGTCTGCTCGTCGAAGCGCGAGCGCACGCTGAACGTGTAGGTGCGGTTCGGCGAATACTCGACACTCGAGACGTAGTCGGACGCCGTCTTCTGCAGGCCGGAATCGATCCCGGTATTGGTCACGTCCCGGACCGAGAAGGAGTTCAGGCCGAACAGCTGGTAGGACTGCCCGAACAGCACCTTGACCGTGCCGCCGCGGTCGAACTGCGTGGTCGACTGCACCCCGACATTGGCGCGCCCGCCGCCTTCGACCCGGTCGTAGCCGGAGAACTTGTCGACGCTGAAGAGGTTGGTGGTGTCGAACACCAGGCTTTGCGCGTCCTCGTTGGGGAGCTTGCCCGCATAACTCTCGTTGGGACGAATGATGACCTGGGCGATCGGCTCGATCGTCGTCGAGCCCCAAGGCTGGCTGTTGATGAAGGGATAACGATACTCGAGGCCGACCGTCGGCATCACCCGCAACGCCTGGGTGTCGCCCACCGGCAGGAAGTTGGCCACGCCGGGCTGGTTCGAGATATCCGCATTGATCGCGTCGGCGCGCACGCTCACGAAGGGCGTCCAGATTTCGCCGGCGGAATCGGTGAAGGAGCGCCGCCACTGGGCCTCGGCCGAGAGCCGGGTATAGGTTCCGGGTATGCCGCGCAGCAGGCACTGCGTCGGAAGCCGCGCCATCGGGTCCGCCGAAGCGGCGGTGCACAGGCCGTTGGTGTTCGCCAGCGTCGTGATCGGATCGAACACGGCGTCGTTACGCGTCAGGTTGACGAAATTGGTCTTGTAGCTGACTTCGCCGCCGAAGATCGGGTAGTTGAACACGTTCGAATAGTCCAGCACCGGATAGATGACCGGGACCTGCTGCTGGTTACCCGAGAAGCTGAGATAGTAGATGGTGCGGACGTCGAAGAAGCTGCGATTGCCGACGCCGGTCAGATAGAGCTGCGAGATCGCTTCCGTCGGCAGCAGGATGAACGAGTTCATCAAGTCCTTGTACTGCGCCAGCCGGTAGTCGGAGAAGAAGAAGTAGTCCGACAGGAAGACGCCGTCCCAGCCCCAGACCCATTTGTCGTTGACGGCGAACTGGCCCTTGGTCTCGACGCCGCCACGGAACTGGCGGTCGCCGGGTTGGCCGGCGAAGGCGCCGGGATCGAGCTGGTCGATGCCGTAGGCGCGGATCTGGTACGCGCCGTCGACCAGCCGCTGGCGGAATTCACCCTGCAGCAGCACGCCCTGGCGCGTCATGAAGCGCGGCGTGAAGGTGGCGTCATAGTCCGGCGCGATGGCCCAGTAGTACGGCACCTCGACGCCGAACCCGGTCTGCGCCGTACCCGGAAAATAACCCGGCATCAGGAAGCCGGACTTCCGTTTCACCGTCGGGTCGGGGGTCGAGAAATAGGGCAGATACGCGACCGGCACGCCGAAGAACTCGAACTGTGCGGTCTCGAAATACAGCATCTTGTCCACCTGGTCGTGGATGATGCGCATGCCCTTCACCTGCCACAGCGGCGGCTTTTTCGGATCGTCCTTACACGGGGCGCAGGCGGTGTAGACGCCGTTCTCGAACACCGTGTAGTTGCCGCTCGACCGGTCGGCGCGGGTCGCGGCCATCCGGGTCGAGTCCTCGGTGTCGACATGCAGCGAATCGACGAACCCGTCGCGATAGTCGTCGCTCAGGTCCATGACGTTGGCGTAGGTGATCTTGCCGTCGGCATCCGTCATGCGGATGTTGCCTTCGGCATGAAGCCGCTTGGTCTTCTGGTCGTAGATCACCTTGTCGGCTTCGACGCTCGTGCCGTTGTAATAGAGCTGCACGTTGCCGACGGCCGACACGCGGTTGTTGTTGTAGTCGTAATCGACCTCGGTCGCCTGCACCAGCATCTGGTTGTCGTTGGGCACGCGCGGCGGTTTCGGGCGCGGCGCCGGCTGATTGTAGGTGAACCCCTGGGCAGAGGCCGGACCGGTCGCGCCGAGCTGCGCGGCGCCGGCGATCAACAGGCCGGCGATAGCCGCGCCGAGCCGACGCATGGCGGCCACGCGCGATACGCGCGCGGCGAGGCGCGGCGCTGCAGCGGATGAAGCCGGTTGGAGGGCGGTCGAGACGGTCACTAGCCGTCCTCCTGATACAGCAAGGCCAAAAAGCCGGTCAGGCCACCCACGAGGACGGGCAGCCACGCGGCAGCGATCGGATGCATCAACTCAGCCTTGCTCAAATCTTCGGTTACTTTGGACAGAACGTAGAGCAGAAACCCTGCGCCCACGCCACTTAAAACCATCTTCTGCACGCCGCCGAAGCGGAAGAAGCGGAGTGACACGGAGGCCGCCAGCATGACCATCGCGGCAAGCAAAAATGGCTGCGCCAGAAGCTTATGGTACTGCAGCCGATAGCCCGCGGTTGCAAAGCCGGAGCTCTCCGACGACCGGATGTAGCTCGGAAGTTGCCAAAAGGACACAGTTTCAGGGGTCGAAAAGCTGTTGCGAACCTGTGCGGGCGTCAGCGACGTGGGAAGTTCGAATCGAGCCTGATCCACAGGCGGAGCGTCGAGCGAGTATCGCCGTGCGGATTTGAACAGCCAGTAACCATCCTCGAGCGTGGCCTCACGCGCCTCGATCCGCTCCTTGAAGTGATTCTCGGTGTCGAATCGGAAGAGCGTCAGCCCGGTCAGCCGCGCGCCCTGCTGCTCGCTGCGCGCGGCATTGATGATCACCTGGCCGTCGGCATTCACCTGATTGATCCAGAAGCCGGAGGCGTCCTGGACGCCGCCGCCCGGCGCGCTGCCGAACAACTCCGCTTCCATGCGCTTGGAAAGCTCGCGCAGGTTGGCCGACATCGGATTGTAGCCGACGGTCGCGACCACCCCGAGCAGGATGGCGCTTGCGAGCGCGGGCGCGATGAACTGCCAGGCCGAGACGCCGGCGGCGCGCGCCACCACGAGCTCGAGTCGCCTGGAAAGCGCCAGGTAGCAGGTCATCGCGCCGATCAGGACGCAGAACGGCATCATCTTTTCGAGCAGTTGCGGCACCCGAAACAGCGAGGTCTCAGCCACCGTGATCGCCGAAGCCCCGGCGAGGCCGGAGGTCCTTCGCACCATCTCGATGTAGTCGACCAGCACGAGCAGCACGAAGATGCCGGCAAACACGCCGAGCGCCGCGACCACGAAGCGGCCGGCGAAATAGCGTCCGAGGGTATTGGTGACCATGCTCATGCGGCGGCCGGACGTCCAATGAGGCGCAGCAGCCGCGCGTTCGACTTGTTGATCGCTTCCATCAGCGCAGGCGGCGGCTCGACCACGATGCCGCCGATGATGATCCACAGGCCGAGCGAGATCCCTCCGACCAGCAGCAGATACTGCACGGCGGCGGCCTCCGGGGATTTCACGGTCATGACCGAGCAGGCGAAGCCTGCCATGCGCAGCCCGAACACCGCGAGGATCGAGGTCGCGATCGAGAAGCTTCGGCTCTGGCGCGTCGTGCGCGGCGCGCCGAGAAAGGCGAAGGTGAGGGCGGCGAACGCGAAGGGATAGATCGGCGACATGAAGCGGTCGTGCAACTCGGCGCGGAATTGTCCGGGAATCTGCTTGTAGATCGGATCGTTCTCGGAAGGCGCCAGCAGCTCCCAGAGATAGCGTTCGCGAATGCCGAGCGTGACGTCGTGGCCCTGGTTGGAGAATTTCGACATGTCGAAGGCGTAACGGCCGAACGCGACCAGTGCCGGATCGCGCTTGCCCTGCTCGAAGCGCTCGAGGTTGCCGTCCTCGAGGATCAGGAATGAGCCGTCGGCGTTCTTCACCACCGTACCGTGATCGGCGACGATGCTGACGCGCTCGTTCGGATCGCGGCGGTCGTCGATGAAGATGCCGCCGAGCTGTCCTCCCGGCTGCCGTTCGCGGATGCGGATGGTCAGGTTCTGGTCGAGCTGGGCGAAACGGCCGGGTTGCAGGATGTTGGTGAGCACGTCCGCGGTGATCTCGGCGTCCCACTGCTTGATTCGCCGCAGGCCGTCAGGGGCGAGATAGGCCGAGATGAAGGCGACCAGGAGCGCCACCACGCAGGTCGTGTAGAAGAACGGGTAGAACAGCCGGAACGGCGAGAAGCCGGCGGCGTTCATCACGATGATCTCGGAGTCGGTGGCGAGCTTGTTCAACGTATGCGAGACGGCAATCATCAGCGCAATCGGCGCGATGATCGAGACCAGCGAGGGAATCACCAGGCTCGTGATCCCGAGGAAGGTCAGGATGGTCTGACCCTGGCTGGTCATGAGGTCGATGCCGCGCAACGCCTGGGTAATCCAGATCACCCCCGTCAGGCTGACCAGGACCAGCGCAAACGACGCGAGCGTCGTGCGGAAGATATACCTATCGATCGACCCCATCGCTACCGCACGATTCCCGCCCCCGACGCCGGGACCGCGAAGCGCGGCCAAACCCCTGAAACAGAGGTCCCTCGGCCACGTCGCGATTTGTCCCCGCCGACTATCCTCTCACTACCATCCCTTTGATCCGTCGACAAAATGGCTAGGCGATGGCACCCCCAATATGCGGTTAATATTTCGTTGATGTGGCGGGCCTGCCACGGGACACTCCCCGCACTCTCGGCACCACTCTTGGCAGCCGCGCGGCGACCGGACATAGTGTTGCGGAATTGCCCTTTTTGCGCTGCAAGCGTAGCCAAACAAGCTGAACAAAGCCCTGCGCAAGCGGGCCAGCGCCGAATTTCCTGGAGGTCCTCATGTCTGACGCCGTCAAGATCGGCTTCGTGCCGCTCTCGAGCGCCCCACGCGGGACCTTGGCGGTGTTCTGCGATGATGCACTGAAATTCGGGGGCATGACCCGCAAGGCGCTGGGAAATGCGACCAATCTCGTCAAGCGCGCTGCCGCCACCAGCCAGTTCAAGGGCAAGGGTGGTTCTACCCTCGACATCCTGGAGCCTGAAGGAATCAAGATTCAGCGCTTGATCGTGATCGGCGTGGGCAAGCAAGCGAGCTTCACGGAGAAGGATTTCCTCAAATTTGGCGGGACGTTAGCCGGAAAATTGAACTGCGCCAGCGAAGCGGTGACGGTCATGGCGGAACTTCCGGAGGCTGCCATGCACCCCGGCCAGGCCGCGACCATTGCGGCCGGGATCAGGCTCAGGGCCTACCGTTTCGACCGCTACAAGACCAAGAAGAAGGACGGCGAGGACGGCACCTTGCGGGCCGACATTGCACTCGCGGTCGAGGACGTGGCCGCGGCGCGGAAGGCGTTTGCCGGCAGTGCCCATCTCGTCGACGGTATCGTCAAGGCGCGCGAACTCGTCAACGAGCCGCCCAACGTGCTCTACCCCGAGGAGTTCGCCCGTCGGGCCGGCGAATTGCGGAAGCTCGGGGTCGAGGTCGAGATGCTCGACGTCAAGGCCATGACCAAACTCGGCATGGGGGCGTTGCTCGGCGTTGCCCAGGGTTCGGCGCGTCCTGCCCGTACCGTTGTCATGCACTGGAACGGCGGCAAGCAAAGCGAAGCGCCGGTCGCCTTCATCGGCAAGGGCGTCTGCTTCGACACCGGCGGCATTTCGATCAAGCCGGCCGGCAGCATGGAGGACATGAAGGGTGACATGGGCGGCGCGGCCTGCGTCGTCGGGCTCATGCACGCGCTGGCGGCACGGAAGGCGCGGGTGAACGCGGTCGGTGCCATCGGCCTGGTCGAGAACATGCCCGATGGCAACGCCCAGCGGCCGGGTGACATCGTCACCTCGATGTCGGGCCAGACCATCGAGATCATCAACA
>NZ_JAFAVV010000443.1 GCF_019242285.1 Bradyrhizobium sp. | reverse complement strand
GCGTTTGCAGACCATTCAGCGGGAATTCCGACGAGCAATTGAAGATGACGACCTTCGGGGACGCGTCTTCTCGAATGACGCGTTCCATCTTGCCATAGGCGAGATCGCCCGCAACGAATATCTTTTGCCAAGCCTTCGACGCCTGCTGATCGATCATTCCAGGATAGGGCGAGTGTTCTATGCAGGAGCTTCAGCCACTGCGGACCCGCGGAGCAATCTGACGGTTGCCGCCGATCAGCACGACGAAATTATCGACGCGATCAAGCAACGCGATGCTGACAGGGCGGCAGCGATCGTGCGGGAGCACTTCGAATTGTCCCGCCGGAACATGGCGTCGTACGCAATCCCCGACGGCATCGAAATTCCAGAGATTGTCGGAAATACTTCCTGACCAGGGTCGTTCGATCCGAACGAGGTCACTTTGGGAACCGAAAATGGAAAGGTCCGGGTACCACACACCGCCGACGGGGATCCGTTCACGCCGGATCGGGTGGTTCGCGTGGCTCGCGCAGGCGATGGCACTATGGCAGGCTGAGCTTGGCCATCCGGCCGCCGTCAACCGTGTAAACCTGTCCGGTGACGAAGCCGCTCTCCTCTGCCGCAAGAAAGGCAACCAGTGCTGCAACCTCGCCCGGCTTGCCGGTTCGGCCGATCGGATGGATGCGGCCGATCTCGCGCCGGAATGCGACGGGGTCCGGCATGCTTTCGATGAATTCGACGTTCAAGTCGGTATCGATCCAGCCCGGCGCGACCGCGTTGCAGCGGATGCCATCGGCCCCGGCATCGACGGCCACCGCCCGCGTCAGCCCATGTAGCCCCGCCTTCGAGGCGCAATAGGCTGCATGCCGTGGATTGGAACTGAGCCCCTCGATGGAGCCGATGTTCACAATGGAGCCGCGAGACTGGCGAAGGTGCGGCAGCGCCGCCGCGATCATGAGGAAGGGCGCCGTGAGATTCACGCGCAGGGTGCGCTCCCAGGCGTGGAGGCCCATGTCTTCGACCCCAGCCTCCACCATCATCCCCGCGTTGTTGACGAGGATGTCGAGCCTGCCCGCCTTGGCGATCACGGCCTGGATGACGTTCGCACCGGCCTCGGCATCGGCGAGGTCCGCCGCTATCGACTCGAACTCGGAAGACGCCACACGCTGCGCCGTGAAGACGCGTGCACCCTCGTCGCGCAACCGCTCGGCGATCGCGCGACCGATCCCGCTGCGTCCACCGGTGACGAGCGCGACCTTCCCGTCGAAGCGCCTCATCCGACCGGCTTCCCGCCATTGACCTCGACGAGCGAGCCGCACATGTAGCGTGCCGCATCCGAGATCAGGAACAGCACGACGTCCGCGATGTCGTCGGGTCGGGCGATACGGCCGAGCGGCACGGTTTTGCCAAGCTCGGCGACCGCATTGTCCGGATCGAATCCTCGCTTGGCGAAGCCGGAGCGCAACATCGGCGTGTCGACCTCGTTCGGACAGACCGCGTTGACCCGAATGCCTTGATGGGCGTGATCCATGCCCATGCACTGCGTGAGCGAGGCGAGAGCTGCCTTCGTCATGCAATAGAGCGCATGGTTCGGCCCTGGCCGCAGCCCCCAGCAGGACGCCACGTTGACGATCGCGCCGCCGCCGCCCTCGGCCATCAACGGGATTGCAGCGCGGCAGATCCGGAATGGGGCCTCGACGTTGACGCCGACCGAAAGCGTCCAATCGGCATCCGACGTCTCCGTCACCGGCCCCCGGGTGATGACGCCGGCGTTGTTGACCAGGATGTCGAGCCGACCGAGTGCGGCCGCGGCCGCATTGGGCAGACCGTCCGCGTATGCGCCATCGAGCAAATCTCCAGCCAAGCGCACCTCGGCCTCGATCCGCGCGGCGTCGCGGTCCGCAACCGCGACCGCCGCGCCCGCATTGCGCAACCTGGCCACGATGGCGCGACCGATTCCGCCGGCAGCCCCGGTCACGAGGGCGCCCTTGCCGCTGAGTCCCATCATATCCAACCTTTTCCTCTTAGAGCGGTGCGATGGAAGGAGGTGCGTATTCCGGGCGAACGGCCGTCAGGCGTCGACGGTCACGCGGCCGATCGGGTGCGAGCAGCAGGCCAGGATGTACCCGTCCGCGATGTCCTCGTCGGAGATGCCTCCATTATGGACCATGTGCACGTCCCCTGAGGTCTTCTGGATCATGCAGGTCCCGCAGACGCCGATCGTGCAGCCCGACGGGATGTTCAGCCCGGCGGACTTGGCAATGCGAAGGATCGTGTCTGCCTGGCTGCATTGCACCGTGACACCAGACGACTCGAAGACAAGCTCGGCCGGGTCGGCTTCCTTGGGGACGAAGTCTCCGATATCCGGCCCTTGGGCGTCTGTGTAGACGGGCTGGGTGAAGCTCTCCTGGAAGTAGCGCGACATGTCGAAACCGAGCGCGTTCAGCATGTCACGCACGCTCTTCATGAACGGCTCGGGTCCGCAGCAGTACACGTGCCGCTCGAGGTAATCTGGCGCGATCGCGCCGAGCAGAATCTGGCTCAGCCGCCCCCGATAGCCGGTCCATACGTCGAACGGATCCTCCTGCTCGACGATGAAATGGAGCTTGATCGAAGGAACCCGCGCCGCCATCAGCTCGAGTGAGCGGCGACATATGAGTTCAGAGGGGCGCTTAGCGCAGCTTACCAGGACAACGTCTATCCCGGTGCCCCGGTCGAACAGGTAAGTCGTCATCGACACGGACGGGGTGACGCCCGACCCGGCCGAGATGAACAGGTACTTCTCGCGTGCGTCAGGCGCGAGCGCAAAGGTTCCGGCTGGGCCCTTCGCACGGATCTGCATGCCGGGCCGGATGTTGTCGAGCATCCAGCGCGTCGCCACGCTGTTCGGCTGCGCCTTGACGGTGAGCGAGACGCCGAGCGGGCGCGAGGGCGAGGAGGATATCGTGTAGGTCCGCCATTCCGGTCCGCCCGGAACCGGCACTTCCAGCGTAAGGAACTGTCCCGGGCGGTAGCGGAAGGGAGCGCCGTTGGGTGCTACGAAGGATATCGTCGCAGTGTCCGGCGCTTCCGGGACCACGGAGCAGCACTCCAGCGGCTCGTCGTCCGTCCAGAC
>NZ_JAFAVV010000282.1 GCF_019242285.1 Bradyrhizobium sp. | reverse complement strand
GATGGCCAAGCGGACGATCGCGATCGCCGACGCGATCGAGAAGATGGGCTGAGTGCTCGTTTGCTCCCGCGCCATGCGGATTGGCAGGCCGTTGCCACTTGGCACATCGTCATCATCCGCGAAAGCGGATGATCCAGCATTCCAGAGACGTCATTGATTGAACCGATGGGCCGCGGCGTGCTGGGTCGCCCGGTCCCGCCTAGGCCAACCGCCTTCGTCCGAAGGCGGACTTCGGCGGTCAAGAGGCTTCGGCGGGCTCGCAAGCTGGGCGACCCAGCGGAAATGACGTAATGAGCGCCGTCGTGAGCGGGAGGCACATATCCGCTGAACGCCGCCCGCGTTGCGATGGATCAAACGGTGGCGCAGGGGCCGAACCGCTCCGCCGCCCAGGCAAACAGGCTGCCGGGGATCGGCGGCTGCTTGCTGCGGCCCTTGCCGGAAATGTGCAGGCCGATGACGGCCGGGTCCTCGAGCAGCGCCGAGAAATCCGACGGCTCGAAGAAGCGCTTCGGCTCGGCGTGAACGGCGTAGAACGACGGCTTCGGCAGGGCGTGGCCGAGTTCGCCAAAGCGCGCCGCCAGCGCGGTGAGCGCCGCCGGGCCGTAGAGCGCGATGCGGATGTCGGAGACGCGCCTGGAGCCGCGCAGGCGATGCAGCGCGAAGGTCAGCCGATGCCGCAGCGCGAGCCAGTCCGGGGTCAACTCGTCCTGCGTCATCAGCTTCTCGAAAGCGGTGACGATCGGATCCTTGGGCGGCAAATAGAGCACGGAATTGCCGAGCAGGTGGCGGCGCTCCCAGGCGAAATAGGGCCTCGCCGGATCGATCTCGACCGGCTTCAGGAGCAGCACGTCGGCGTCGAGCCAGAGGCCGGCGCGCGCGGCCATCAGCCGCATGCGGAAGAAGTCGGAAAACTGCAGGATGGTCCAGTCGCGCCAGCTCCCGTCCGGCTCGGCCGGGCGCAGCCGCTCGGCGAAGGCATGCGGCAGGATCGCCTCGGCCTCGGCATTGCCGACGCCGTCCGGCAGGTCGGGAATGACGTCAAAGCTGTAGACGGTGACCTTGTGGCCCGCCACCAGCTGCGAGCGCAGGCAGGTCTGTCGCAGCCGATCGAGCGGGCCATGCCAGAAGGTGACGATCTCGGGCAACATGCGTCACCTTCGGCCCCGGCGCGCGGGCTTACGCCCAGGCGCGCTCGGTCCTGGCCTTGGCCTCGTAGCTGTCGATCGACGACCTCTTCTCCATGGTGAGTCCGATGTCGTCGAGGCCATTGATCAGGCAGTGCTTGCGGAACGGATCGATCTCGAATTTCACGACGCCGCCGTCGGGGCCGCGGATCTCCTGGTTGGGCAGATCAATGGTCAAGGTCGCGTTGGCGCCGCGCTCGGCGTCGTCGAACAGCTTGTCGAGATCGGACTGCGAGACGCGGATCGGCAGGATGCCGTTCTTGAAGCAGTTGTTGTAGAAGATGTCGCCGAACGAGGTCGAGATCACGCAGCGGATGCCGAAATCCAGCAGCGCCCAGGGCGCGTGCTCGCGGCTCGAGCCGCAACCGAAATTGTCGCCGGCGACCAGCACCTTGGCGTTGCGATAGGCCGGCTTGTTGAGCACGAAGTCCTCGTTCTCGCTGCCGTCGTCGCTGTAGCGCTGCTCGGAGAAGAGCCCCTTGCCGAGGCCGGTGCGCTTGATGGTCTTGAGGTACTGCTTGGGGATGATCATGTCGGTGTCGACATTGATGATCTTCAAGGGCGCCGCGACGCCTTCCAGCTTGGTGAACTTCTCCATCGGTCGCACTTCTCTGGCTGTGACAAGGGAAAGACATCTATCGCGAATGGCGGCCGCGATAAAGCCCTCAATGCGCCTCGGCCGGGTCTGCCCCAGTCTCCTCTGCCTCCGCCTCGATCTCGGCCATGTCCTCGTCGGACAGGCCGAAATGGTGGCCGATCTCGTGGATCAGCACGTGGCGGACGACGTCGCCCAGCATCTCGTCATGCTCGGCCCAGTAGTCCAGGATCGGCCGGCGATAGAGCCAGACCATGTTCGGCAGGCGGCCGGTGTCGTCGTTGCTGCGGAACGGCAGCGCCGTGCCCTGGAACAGGCCGAGCAGGTCGAACTCGGTCTCGGCGTCCATCTCGTCCAGCACGTCGTCGGTCGGAAAGTCGTCGACGCGCAGCACGACGTCAGCGCACAGGTCGCGAAAGCGGGCGGGCAGGCGCGCCAGCGTCTCCCGCGCCATGGTTTCTAGTTCAGCGAGTGAGGGGGCTTTGAGGGGGGTCCACATGAGGGGGCTTTTAGCGTGGGTTGCGGAATCCTGCATCTCGATTTTGTGACGGGGCTAGCTGTGCACGAAGGCCGATGTTAGAAGCGGACCGAGAAGCAGGTTGGGGTGGGCGTGATGATGCGGATAGGGATGGCAGCAATTTGTTTTTCTCTCGCGGGTGCGTGCCTCTTTCCCGCCCCGGTTGTGATGGCGCAATCGGCGCCCTCCAACCTCAGGATGGCGCAGGCGCAAGCGTATCGCGAGGCGCCGCCGCCGCGCCGCCGGCCGCAGGCGCGGTTGCGCGTGACGCCGAACTATGAGCCGGAGGGGGTCTACCCGCACTACAATCCCGGACCGAATGCGAAGCGCGTTTGCGACGCCACCTATGTCCAGGAATTCCGGCCGAGCGGCACCGTCATCGTGCCGCGCATGCACTGCTATTGGCGGCCGGGCTAGCATCCGCACAGGTCTTGCTCGTGTGTGCCTGACGTTCGCGGGTGTGGCGCGATGGACACGCTGGCCGCGCAACCGTCATCTGCGGGCGTGAGGCGGGAACTGCGCCGACTGCGCCGCGTTTAGTTCCCCGCACGGACATTCAGTCCGCGTTCAGGTCGCTCAATTGAGACTGGTTAGCGTCGCGGCGGGTCGGTTGCTCGAGAGGGCAGGCGCACGGCGCTGACGTCATGTCCCGAAACGGAGGAGGGTATAATGAACGGAACGAAGGTTCTGGGCCTTGCGGCAGTCGGCGCGTTTCTGGCTCTTGCCGCACCGGGCGAGCCGGCCAAGGCAGCATCGCTGATCAATCCGGGCGCCGCTGCGGTGGTGCAGGATGACGCGAAATCGGCGACCACGGAGGTGCGCTGGCATCGTCATTGGCATCATCGCTGGCATCGTCACCATCGCTGGCACCGCTGGCATCGCCATCATCACCGCCATTGGTGAGCGGCCGCCTGAAATATCGCGCAGGATCGAAAGGCCCGCCGCGTGCGGGCCTTTTTCATCGCGCGTGACGCGTTTGTGCGGCCGCCATGCACGATCGCATCAGCGGCAAATCAGCGCAGCGGGACCGGACGCAACCTGAGGTCACATCAGCGCACGGCCATTCATACCGCGTTCAGCTCATTGTCTCTAACGTTGACGGCAGGGGCGCAAACGAGCTGGCGCCGGAGGCTGCCATGACGTGGCAGGGCGCAGTCCGTCGCCCGCGTGCAGGGAGAGCTCGAACCATGACAACGAATGCAGATCGAAGGCGCGGCCTCGTCCGACGCCTTGGCTTTGCTGCGGCCGCGTTGCTGATGCTGGCCGCAGCGCCCGGCAATCGCGCCGCCGCAGCGCCGCTGCTCGGCGCGGGCCTGCCGCAACCCGCCGCTGACGGGTTGATCACCGAAGTCCGTGGCGGCGGCCATGGCGGCGGTGGTTTTCACGGTGGAGGCGGCTTCCACGGCGGCGGAGGTTTCCACGGAGGTGGCGGTTTCCATGCCATGGGCGGCGGCTTCCACCACGGCGGCGGCATGCACATGGCTCCGATGCATGGCGGAGGCTTCCACCATGTCGGAGGCTTCCACCATGGTGGCGGCGTTCACTTCGCGCGCTTCCACCACCACCGGCGCTTCTTCGTCGGCGGCTACTATCCCTATTACTATGACGACTATCCCTATTATCACCGTTGCCGGGTGGTCTGGACCGCTTACGGCCCGCGCCGCGTCTGCGGCCATCACTGGCGCTATTGGCATCGGTGGCACCATCGGCACTACTATTGGCACCACCGGCATCATCGCCACTACTACTGACCAAAGTCGCAGCGGCTGAAACGAGAAGGGCGCCGAGAGGCGCCCTTCTTCGCACTTGCGCGTCGTCAGACTCAGTCCTTCGTATTCCAGGATTTCGTTTTCCAGGGCATGAAGGTCTCAAGCTTGAATTGCGCGAAGCGCGCCGGCGGCCAGCGGGAGAGCCGCCGTTCCTCTTCCGGGGGCTCGGGCGGGCTCGCCAGGCGCTGCGGCGGCCTACGCCGGTGCTGCCGCGTGCGGGCGCTGATCAGGTCGACATATTCCGGTTTCTCGGCCATCGCCCGCTACCTCCGCGCTGGTTCGCGCGGCGGTAAGTCTGCACTCCCTTGGTTTAAGGAGTGCTTGCCTTCGAGCGTCGAGGTTGAACGAAACGGCTTACCGCCACTCCCTGACATCGACGAAGTGCCCCGCGATCGCCGCGGCGGCGGCCATCGCCGGCGACACCAGATGCGTGCGGCCCTTGAAGCCCTGACGGCCTTCGAAATTGCGGTTCGAGGTCGAGGCGCAGCGCTCCTCCGGCTTCAGTTTGTCGGGGTTCATGGCAAGACACATCGAGCAGCCCGGTTCGCGCCATTCGAAGCCGGCGGCGATGAAGATCTTGTCGAGGCCTTCGGCCTCCGCCTGCTCCTTCACGATGCCGGAGCCCGGCACGATCATCGCGTTGACATTGGCGTTGACCGTCCTGCCTTCGACGATCTTGGCCGCGGCGCGCAGGTCCTCGATGCGGCCGTTGGTGCAGGAGCCGATGAAGACGCGGTCGAGCTTGATGTCGGCGATCTTCGTGCCCGCGGTCAGCCCCATATATTTCAGCGCGCGATGCTTCGACAGACGCTTGGCCTCGTCCTCGATCCTGTCGGGATCAGGCACCGCGCCGGTGACCGAGACGACGTCCTCGGGCGAGGTGCCCCAGGTCACGATCGGCGGCAGCTTGGCCGCGTCCAGCCTGATCTCGTGGTCGAAATGCGCGCCGTCGTCGGAGCGAAGCCGCTCCCAGTAGCGCATCGCCGCGTCCCAGTCCGCGCCCTTCGGCGATTTCGGCCGGCCGCGCAGGAAGTCGAACGCCTTTTCATCAGGTGCCACCAACCCTGCACGTGCGCCGCCCTCGATCGACATGTTGCAGACCGTCATGCGGCCTTCCATGGTCAGCGCACGGATCGCCTCGCCGGCATATTCCAGCACATAGCCGGTGCCGCCGGCCGTGCCGATCTCGCCGATGATGGCGAGGATGATGTCCTTGCCCGTGACGCCTTCCGGCAATTGGCCGTCGACGACCGCGCGCATGTTCTTCGCCTTCTTCTGGATCAGCGTCTGCGTCGCCAGCACGTGCTCGACCTCGGATGTGCCGATGCCGTGCGCCAGCGCGCCGAACGCGCCATGGGTCGAGGTGTGGCTGTCGCCGCAGACGATGGTGGTGCCGGGCAGCGTGAAACCCTGCTCGGGGCCGATGACGTGGACGATGCCCTGGCGCCTGTCGAACTCGTCATAATATTCGATGCCGAATTCCTTGGCGTTCTCGGCCAGCGCCTTGATCTGCTCGATGCTTTCAGGATCAGGGTTCGGCTTGGTGCGATCGGTGGTCGGCACGTTGTGGTCGACGACGGCGAGCGTCTTCTCCGGCGCGTGCACCTTGCGGCCCGTGACGCGCAGGCCTTCGAAGGCCTGCGGCGAGGTCACCTCGTGAACGAGATGGCGATCGATATAGAGCAGGCAGGTGCCGTCCTCTGCCTCGTGCACGAGATGGTCGTTCCAGATCTTGTCGTACAGCGTGGTCGGTTGGGACATGAGCGTGAGCTCCCGAAGGTTTTGCTTGTGATGACTGGGGACGCGCGGATGGCGCGCGAAAAGGAAAACGTCGGCGCGGGATTAGCGCGCGAGGCCAAGCTCTGAGGTCGCCGAGGTCGCAAAGCGCCCGAAGAAGCGGCCAGGCAATCGCGAGCGGTCGTCGATCACGACGCGCCGACAGGCGATGCTGGTCTGATCTAGAACCATTTCAGGGTGATATAGCACGGAGAGAAAAAAGCGCGAGGGCTGATTGCATCATGGTCGCCCACGATGCGCGCCGTTTGGCTCCGCTGTCGTCGCCCGGCTTGCGCGCCCGCCGAAGCCTCGGCGTAGGCGGGGACCGGGCGATCCAGTACGCCGCGGCCTATCGACTCAAGCACTGACGTCTCCGGAATGCTGGATCACCCGCTTTCGCGGGTGACGACAGCGGCGGGTGGCCTGAAGGCGAAGCCTAACAAAGAAGCGCGGAGCCAAGCCCCGCGCTTTCGAGAAACCGTCTTTCGCCGGCCGCTATTCGTTGACGGCCTTGGCGTGCTCGGTCTTCTCGACGATGCGGGCCGACTTGCCGCGCAGGTTGCGGAGATAATAGAGCTTGGCGCGGCGCACCTTGCCGCGGCGCACCACCTTGATCGAATCGATCATCGGAGAGAGGATCGGGAACACGCGCTCCACGCCCTCGCCATAGGAGATCTTGCGCACCGTGAAGCTCTCGTTGAGCCCGCCGCCGGAACGGCCGATGCAGACGCCCTCATAGGCCTGCACGCGGGTGCGATCGCCCTCGACCACCTTGACGTTCACCACCAGGGTGTCGCCCGGCGCGAAATCCGGAATATCCTTGCCCGAGGCAAGCTTGGCGAATTGCTCTTTTTCGAGCTGCTGGATGAGGTTCATTGAAATCTCCATCG
>NZ_JAFAVV010000076.1 GCF_019242285.1 Bradyrhizobium sp. | reverse complement strand
CACGAGGCGCTCCAGCGCCCAGCGATAGGACGCGACGCGGCGCTCGAGGCAGGCCTGCACCCATTGCACGATCAGCGCGTTCTCCTGCATGCGCGCGACCGCGTCGGCCTTTTCGCGCGCCGACAGCTCCGAGACGTAGGCCATGCTGGCGTTGCGCTTGCGGTCGAGCTCGAGCACCCTGATCGCTGTGGCATAGAACGGCTCGAAGCGCGCGATGTCGCCGCGCACATCGTCGATCAGTTGCGAATAGCGCGAAGCATCGGAGCGATGCGGCTCGTCGATCAGCGCGCGGCCGTAAGCCGTGCGGTCGAACGCGACGGTCTGCCGCCAGGGCGGCGCGATCGGCTGGAAGTCGCCGAACACGCTCTTCCAGGCGGGCCGTGAATGCGGCGGCTCGATCAGGGGATAGGCGAGATCGCGAAGCTCGCGCTCGCCGTCGGTGAGCTGGAATTGCGAGGGTTTCGCGCCGACGCTCGACGTCGCCTCCGCACCGATCCAGCGGTGCATGTCGTCGTTGCGGAACTCGGCGCGGGTGCGGCCGAAATCGCCGCCGCTGCAGGCGCCAAGCGTGACGCCGGTCGCGGCGAGCAGCGCCGCGATGGTGAACCGGATCGGAACCGCCGTGTCCGGCATTTTCGGACGTCCTTTAGCGGCGACGCCGCCGGCGACCCGGCGCCTTGCGCTCTTGCGGCCCGGCGCTGCCGGTCGAGCCATCCGTATCGCGCTCGATCCGGATGACGGGAAGGATCAGGACCGTTCCCATGACCTCGGAGCCGCAAGCCACGGCGGAACGCCGTGCCGGCGCATCCGCTGGAAATTGAATGATCGTCCCCATGCCCGTTCTCTCTATTGCCGACTGACGTCGCGGCTGACCGCTTGATGCAGCGACGCATTCATTAAGATCAGCCGGTGGTTAACGGCATCCTAAGGTCTTCGCGCGTGGCGAATCCGGTCGTGCTATTACGGCCACGCGTTGCAGAAGCGCCGCAGCTCTGCGGATTCACGGACTGTTTTCCTTAACGCCCTGTTAAAGCTGGGCGCGTAGGGTCGCAGCCGGGTTCCCCGAAGAGTTTGCGTATCCCATGGCCACATCACCGCTGTTCTCCGGCTTCGATGGGTTGATGACGCTGTCGCGCCGCGAGGGTGTCGACATCCGCCCCACGCTGCTGCGCGTCCTCACCGATCTCTACGTACAGGCGAGCAGGCACACCGACGACGAGGAGCGGCAGTTCGTCGAGCTGACCTCGCGCCTGATCGACGAGGTCGACGATGCGACGCGGGCCGCCGTGCGCGGACGCCTTGCGATCTATCCGGAAACCCCGCTCGAAGTGCTGCGCAGGCTCGGGCTCAGGCCGGGAGACCAATCGGAGCGGCCGTTGCCGCTCGCGCAGGCGATCCCCTCCCCGCCGCCCGCGCCGGTCGAGGACAGGCCACCAAGCGACGCCGAGCGGCGGCTCGCGGCCAATCTCGCGATGCAGCCGGCGGATGCCGCGGAAATCTACGACATGTTCTTCCGTGCGAACTCGAACGAGCGGGCCGCGATCCTGCACAGCCTCGCCGACACGCCTTTGAAGGCTTCGCCGCGCATCCCCGAGGCGCGCGCCGAGCGCGCGCTCGAGATCCTGGAGATGGCGGCATTCGCAGCCGACGTCGAGAGCTTCACGCTGGAGCTCGGCGAGGCGCTGATCCTGCCTGCCCGCATCGCCGCCGAGATCGTCGGCGACCCGGGCGGCGAGCCGCTCGCCACCGCGGCCAAGGCGTTGTCGATGCCGAGCCCGGTGTTCCAGCGCGTGCTCCTGTTCCTGAAGCCCGAATTCGGCACCTCGGTACACACGGTGTACCGGCTGTCGCGGCTCTACGACCGCCTGAGCGAGCGCTCGGCGCTGGTGATGCTCGCCGCCTGGCGCGGCTCGACCATGGCGGTGGCGCGCATCGCCAAGCATCGTCCCACGCTCTACGACGACGAGCGCAACCGCGCCCGCGCCGCGGCGACGAGCGTGCCCCGCCCCGCGGCGCAGGCCGGCTCCGCCGGCATCGCGCGCACGGGCTCGCGGCGGTAAAGCATCAACGTCGAAGCAGGACTGCGACGATCGGAGGCTACCGCTCGCGAAATCGATCCACGGATTGAACACGGGCGCGTGCGCTTTTTGATAATCACTGACATCGCGAGCCACGACAGTCAGTCCATGGTGCCGCGCCGTCGCGGCAATGATGAGATCGGGCTGCGAGAACGTATGGCCCGTCGAACGAACTGTCTTCGACCAGGAGCCGCCATTTGAACATCATGTCCTCGGTGATCGCGAGGACACGTTGCTCGAACATGGGACGCTTTACGATTCTGGTCATGTTGACCGGAATCGCACCGACGCCCGGTAAAGTTCAATGCCTCAGCCCTTCGCCAGATCGAGAAAATGCCGCCCCGCTTTGTCCTCGGTCTCGACAATCCAGGCGTCGGGATCGAAGCGGATCTCCTTGGCGAGGCGCTCCTCCACCGCCTGCTCCGGGACGGGCTGCGGAGAGAGCGGTGTGAACAGGCGGTCGACCGGGCGGCTGTCGTCATAGACGGTCTGCGGCGCCGGCACGTAGAGCATGGCGTTGCCGTCCAGTGTCGCGACCTTGACGAAGACGGCGCCCGCCTCCTCGGCGCCGCGCCGGCGCACCGCGCCGAACACGCCCGCGCCCTGGCAGCGGCGCAGATAGGCCGCCACCCAGATGCTCGATTTGATCCGCATGAAGGCGAGCGTATAGACCAGCGCTCGTGCCGGCGCTACTGCCCGACGACGGCGATGAGCTCGCGCACCAGGCGATCGCTGACCTGCCCGTCCACCGGCAATTTGCGGTCGCGCTCGAAGCGCTGGATCGCGGCCTGGGTGTCGGGGCCGATCATGCCGGTCGGCTTCAATTGGCCGTAGCCATATTCGGTCAGCACGCGTTGCACGGCGGCGACGCGGCGCGTGCCGGAGAGCTGGGCCAGCGGCGGCAGCGGGGCCGGCACCCTTGCCATGGCCTGGGAAGGCGCGCCGTTCACCGACGACGTCGTGGCCGGCGGCCTCATCGGGTTGCCGGCATCGGCCGGCTTCGGCTCGATCGACGCCACATCCGCCTCTGTCGGGCGCGGCTTCGGCATCAGCGTCTGCGGCAGCGCCAGCATCGCATGGAACATCGGCGCCGGATGCGGCCCCGACTGCAGGAACACCGCATTCGTGATGATGGCACAGGCTGCAGCCAAGGCCAGCGCGCCCGCAAACAGATCGCGCGGGCTATACAGCAGCACGCGCAGCACGAGGCCGCGCTCGCTCGCCTCCTCGGCCGCGGCAGCCGCCCTGCGACGGCGGCGCTGCGATCCAGCCTCACGAGTGGCTCTTCTAGGCACTCTTCTTCACCTGAAACGTTGCATCCTGCGGCACGGGCCGGCCGGCCGGCGTCAACGTCGCGATCTTGTTTGACGGATGTATGACCTCCGCCTTGGCATCTGTCCTGCCGATGGTGAGCGGCAGCGCCACGGTGACGGTCGTTCCCTCGTCAACCCTGCTCTGCACCTTGAGTTCCCCGCCATGCAGGGCGAGCAGGTTCTTCACGATCGAGAGACCGAGCCCGGTGCCTTCCCGGCGCCGCTGATAGGTCTTGCCGGCCTGGAAGAACGGATCGCCGATCCGCTTGAGGTCGTCGGCGGCAATTCCGACCCCGGTATCGGTGACGCGAAGCATCAGCCGCGCGCCCTCGACATCCGAGGTGACCGCGACCTTGCCGCCACGCTCGGTGAACTTGATCGCATTGGAGACGAGATTGAGCACGATCTGCTTGAACGCGCGCGGGTCGCCGGTAATGACGGGCAGGTCCTGCGGCGCGTTGACCACGAGGTCGATGCCGCCCTCGCGCGCCTTGAGCGCCAGGAGGTTGCAGCAATTGATGACCGCGGGGCGCGGCGCGAACGGCTCCGGCGCGATCTCGAAATTGCCGGCTTCCATCTTCGACATGTCGAGGATGCCGTTGACGACCGACAACAGATGCTGGCCGGAATCGTTGATGAGCTGGGCGTATTCGCGGCGCCGCGCCGCATCCAGCATCAGGTGCTCCTCGCGCACGATCATCTCGGAGAAGCCGATGATCGCGTTCAACGGCGTGCGCAATTCGTGGCTCATGGTCGCCAGGAAACGGATCTTGGCGGCGTCGGCCTGCTCGGCCGCGCAGCGCACGAGTTCGAGCTCCTGCTCCTGCAGCTTGCGGTCGGTGACGTCGCGCATGACGGCGACGACCTCCTGCGCGGAGTCGGCCACTGCCGGCGACATCGGCTCGAGCGGACGGCAGCGCATCTCGACCCAGATGAAATCGGCCGGGCCGCTCTCGGCATTCTCGCCGAGGCGAACGGGATCCTTGCGCAGGCGGAACTCGACGCTGCGCGCCTGCCCGCCGCGTGCCGCCTCCGACAGCGCGGTGAGATAGGCCGGACGGTCGGCGACGTGGACACGGTCGAACAGGCCGTGCCCGAGCAGCCGCGCGGTCGGCGTTCCCAGCATCGCCTCGGCCTGCGGCGAGATGAACTGCACCGCGCCGTTGCGACGGTGCCGCGAAATCACGTCGCTCATGTTGCGCGCCAGGAGGCGGTAGCGATCCTCCTCGAGCGAGAGCAGCGAGACGCTGGTGCGCGCCAGCGTCTCGACGCCGAATGCGAGTCCCGCGGCATAGAGCGTCGCCGAAGCCACGCCGAACGCCATGCAGGTGCCGCGCAGCGCCGCACTGATTCCGGACGCGGGCAAGAGGCCGGATTGTCCTGACGCGATCAGCAGCGCCGCGCCGGCCAGCGCCAGCATGGAGGCAAATCCGACCACGCGGCGCGAGGCGGACAGCGCCGCCTCGAGCGGGATGACGACGAGCCAGATCGCGGCGAAGCTGTCGATGCCGCCGGTCGAAACCGACACCGCCATCACCAGGCCCGTCAGCGCCAGCGACGACAGCACGTGCGCGCCCTCGTAGCGGCCGGTGCGCGACAGGAACCAGGACAACAGGATCGGCGCGATCAGCCAGGCGAAGGCCGCGACTTCGAGCGCGCTGGGCGCGCCGCGCAATGCCAGATAGAGCGGGAACACCGCGAAGGCGGCGAGGCTGCCGAGCAGCCGGGGCGCCAGAAAGGCGCGATGACGCGCGCGGGTCAGCGCATCGTAGCGCGCCGACGGATGCAGCAACGCATCGAGGCAATCGCGAATAATACTCAACACTGTCACGGCTCTCGCGCCTCGGCCAGTCCGTCAAATCGGACGCGCCGCAACGCCCCCACTGAGGTCACCGTGTCAGAGTGAAATTAAACGAACGCTAAGGCGGTGGGTGTGGCTGCCGGCGATAGCGTCATGGCGCGCCTTTCACGCAATATGAGCAGTGCATTCGGCGAGGATGGTGAACGGCGGGTTTCCAAAACCGCGCAATGATGGTTTCGAAATCGTGGATATGTTCACGCCACGTCCGAACAAGCCCCGTCCGCCGAACTACTTGCCGAATCGACGTTCGAATCGATTTGTTGGCGAGGAGCCGCCGCATTAAGCTTGCCGCAAGAAGTTAGGCTTTATCGAGGAATATGACGACCCACTCGTCGCCTCCGCAAGAGACGACCCGGGATTCCACGATGTCCTTTCTGCTTCGTTTGACCTTCTGGCTCGGCCTCGTGCTCGTGCTGCTGCCGCGGGACAAGACGCCCGAATCGGCGAAGCTGCCGCAGGTCTCGGTGTCGGACGCGGTGCAGGCCGCGACCGCCGCGGTGTCCGACATGAGCCAGTTCTGCAAGCGCCAGCCGCAGGCCTGCGAAGTCGGCGGCCAGGCTGCGACCGTGATCGGCGCCCGCGCCGAGGAAGGCGCGCGCAAGATCTATCAGTCCATCACCGAGAAGAAGGCCGCCGAGGGCGACAGGAAGGCCACGGACGGCGAGAGGAAACCGCCCGCCGAGAAGAAGACGCCCGACCGCACCGGTTCGATCGGCGAGCCCGATTCCGCCGATCCGGCGCTGGCGATACCCTCGCAGGACACGCTGACGGCGCAGGATCTCGCGCTGGAATGGCGCCTGCCCTAGGCGTCACGGAACCCGCGGGTCCCCGCGCCTCGCTTTCGGTCCGCTTTGCTCTTATATAACGGGCAGGAACAAGCGGGCCGCCATGACGATCGACGACATCAGGGACAATTTCGAACTGCTGGAGGACTGGGACGACCGCTACCGGTACGTCATCGAGCTCGGCCGCACGCTGCAGCCGATGCCCGAGGAGGAGCATTCCGCCGCGAACAAGGTGCAGGGCTGCGTCAGCCAGGTCTGGCTGTCGAAGCGCATCGACCGCGACGGCAACGAGCCGGTGCTGAACTATCTCGGCGACAGCGATGCGCACATCGTGCGCGGCCTGATCGCGATCCTGCTCACGCTCTATTCCGGACACACGCCGCGCCAGATCCTGGACGCCGACGCGGCGGCGATCTTCGACGAATTCGGTTTTCGCGAGCACCTCACCCCGCAGCGCTCCAACGGCCTGCGCTCGATGATCGAGCGCATCCGCAACGATGCGCGCGAGGCGCTGGCGGCGGCGCCGTAGGCAGAGCGTAGATCCCATGGGCCGCCGTTACTTCCTGCGCGGCCGCTGCTGTCCGAGCCCCATCTTCTTGGCGAGCTGGGAGCGCGCCACCGCGTAGTTCGGCGCCACCATCGGATAGTCGGCCGGCAGGCCCCATTTGTCGCGGTACTGCTCCGGCGTCATGTTGTACTGCGTGCGCAGATGGCGCTTCAGCGACTTGAAGCGCTTGCCGTCCTCCAGGCACACCAGATAGTCGGGATGGACCGACTTCTTCACGGATACGGCGGGCTTGGCCGGCTCGCTCGGCGCCTCGGTGCGGCCGCTCGACACCCGAAGCAGCGCCGCATGCACCTGGTTGATCAGCCCCGGAATATCGGTCGACGCGACCGCGTTGTTGCTGACATAGGCGGAGACGATCCCGGCCGTGAGCTCGATGTAATTCCCACCCGACGAATTGTCGTTCATGGAGCCTGTCCTTCGTG